>JAZFSS010000001.1:0-3913 GCA_036446275.1 Gammaproteobacteria bacterium
TACGTGGGACGTAAGTCATGCGGAGATTTGTAGTGCGAGTTGTTCTCGCAGGACTCCCTGGTAGAGGTCCATATAGTGTTTTGCGCTTCGGCCCCAGCTGAAATCCTGTTTCATTGCCACGCGCATTACTTTGTTCCACAAAGTTGGTTGCTTATATAGAGCCAGGGCTCGTTCAATGGCCAATAACAGTGCCTGCGGACTCGCGTCCCGAAACACAAAACCGGTAGCAGTGCCGTCTGATAATGTGGTATCGGTGGTATCCACCACTGTGTCCGCCAAGCCGCCGGTGCGGCGCACGATCGGCAGCGTGCCATAGCGCAAACTGTACATTTGATTTAAGCCGCAAGGTTCGAATCGGGAAGGCATAAGAAAAGTATCAGCACCTGCTTCCAGCAAGTGGGCCAGATTTTCGTCATAGCCGATATGGATTCCCAATTTCTCAGGATGCCGTGCAGCAGCATGAGAAAGTTCCTCTTCCAAGCGGGGCTGCCCGGTGCCCACGATTACTATTTGTATGTTACGTTGTTGCAGTTTTGGTAACGCAGCAAGCACCAAATCAATGCCTTTTTGTTCCTCAAGCCGGCCCACATGCGCAAAAACCGGTATTTTTGGGTCTGTAGCCAGGCCAAAACGGTCCTGTAGTGCAAGCTTGTTTTGGATTTTTAGCTGCATGCTTCGCGCCGTGTAGGGTTGCGGAATCAGGGCATCCTTGCCTGGGCTCCAGGTCTTATAATCTACGCCGTTCAGGACGCCGGTCAGCCGATGTTTGCGGTGTTCCAACAATTGTTCCAGTCCGCAACCGAACTGTTTGGTACGGATCTCCTTCGCATAGGTGGCACTTACCGTCGTGATCCAATCAGCGAACACCAGCCCTCCCTTAATAAAGGACATGTCGCCATGGAATTCCAACGCATGTAGCGACCACCACTCCGCCGGCAACTTCAACTGTTGGAAGGTTTGCCGATCGGCCAGGCCGTGGTAGGCAAGATTGTGAACGGTAAACACGGTGGCCGGCCGCTTGGAGAATTGGGAAAGTAACGGTGGTATCAGTCCTGTTTGCCAGTCATTACAGTGAACTACGTCAGGTTGCCAATCCAAATCCGCCTGGTTCAATGCGAGGATCGCGGCTGCCCGTGCAAACAAAGTAAAGCGTTGCGCATTATCAGGCCACTCTTGCCCGTTGGCATCGACGTAAGGTCCCCCTGTCCGGTCGAAACACCAGGGCGCGTGCACTAAATATAGCTTTATTGTAGTAGCAGGCAGCCGTGTCTCCAGAATCTGCACCGAATCCCGTGCGCCGGATACAGCGATAGTCGCTACGGTCTTCTTTTTCTCTATCTTCTGCAGCACCTCTCGATAGGCGGGAAGGATTATTCGCACGTCATTACGAAGGTTCTTTAGTGCCCGGGGGAGGCCGGCGGAAACGTCTGCAAGACCTCCGGTCTTGATGAAGGGATGAACCTCGCTGGTAGCGAACAGTATTTTCATTAGGTGCCCACAGGTCGGCAAACCAGCCTTGTTTGATTTTAGCCCATTCAGGTCAAGGATCTGGAAGGGTGTCTAACGCCTGGTGCATCGTCACGGGGCGGGCTAGGTGTAATAAGACGCCGGCTATGACTATACTTGCGGCCTGATAAAGTCGCAACTTGCTGAACTGCCCGGCGCTTTAACGGGTATTCCGCTAGCCAAACTGATTAAGAATCGGTCCTCAGGAAACTCATCATGCTTGATTCATGTACCTTTGTAATTTTCGGAGCTACCGGCAACTTGTCTCGTACCAAGCTGTTACCGGCCCTGTATCACCTGGAAGTTGCGGGTCGTTTACCAGATGGCATGTCAATATTAGGTTTTGGTCGCCGTAGCTGGGATGATGATGCTTGGCGCGAAGAAGTTGAGCAGTGGTTAAAGGGGCGCATTCGCGGCGAACCGGATCCCAAAATCATGGGAAACTTTTTAAAGCGACTGTACTTTTTTAACGGTGATCTTTCAGATGTCGATGCCTACGTGCGTCTTCGCGATGCGCTCAAAAACAAAACGGAATTTTCAGAAAATCTGGTTTTCTATATGGCTATTCGGCCCGCCGATTTCGCTACCGTAAGCGATCAGCTGTCTAAGGTGGGATTAAACGATGAGAGTGCCGGCTGGCGCCGCTTGGTGATTGAAAAGCCCTTTGGTTATGACCTGGAAAGCGCAGCCATTCTAAATGAGCGGCTGCATAAGAATTTTGAGGAGAAGCAGACCTTTCGTATCGATCACTATTTGGGTAAAGGCACCGTTCAGAATATCTTGGTATTTCGCTTTGCCAACCTGTTATTGGAGCCACTCTGGAACCGAAACTACATCAATCACGTGCAAATAACACATTCAGAGGCACGGGGACTGGAAGGCCGTGCTGGTTATTACGAAGGGACGGGCGCACTACGAGATATGATTCAAAGCCACTTGTTGCAGATGTTGACCTTGGTAGCCATGGAGCCACCCGCTAACCTGGACGCGGAGTCCCTGCGGGATGAAAAGGTGAAGGTGCTGCGTTCCATACGCCCGATCACTCAAAGTGCAGTGCATGCTCAGTCCTTTCGCGCCCAATATGGAGCGGGGGTAGTGAACGGGGAAAAGGTGCCCGGGTATCTGGAAGAGGAAGGGGTGGTGGCAGACAGCAGCACTGAGACTTACGCGGCCGTTAAACTTTTTATCGACAATTGGCGCTGGCGCAATGTGCCGTTCTATCTCCGCACCGGCAAGCGCATGGAGCAGGACAATTTTTTGGTTGGCATACGATTCAAGCGCCCGCCCCAACAACTGTTTCGGGAAACTCACATTAAAAGGCTGGACCCGAACTGGATCTTAATGAATATCCAACCCCAAGAATGTTTACGCATGGAGTTGCAGGTAAAGCGGCCGGGGCTTGAAATGTACGCCCGGACCACCCGCTTGGATGCCAGTTTTTGTGGGGTGGACCAGTATGAGCTGGATGCCTATGAGGCCTTATTGCTGGATGTGGTGGAAGGCGACCATTCGCTGTTTTTGCGCTACGATGAAGTGAGTTGGGCGTGGAAGGTGGTGGACCCGATCCTCAAGGTATGGGCGATGGAGAGAGACTATATCCAAGCATACCCTGCCGGTAGCTGGGGACCGGTGGAGGCAAACCGTCTATTTGCCCGAGAGGGGCAGAGTTGGCGTAACACCATGGAGGAAGATTAATGAACCCAAACTAAATTGGAGTAGGATCCCAAATAAATCATCACACCAAGGAGGGTGTTACGATGACCGACTCATGGTCTCCATTACTGACAACGACGGATTTTTCTGACCAGTACCTAGAGGGTCTGCATCAGTTCAGTGTCCATAACTGGCGGGCTGCAAAGGTCTGCTTCCTAGCCGCCCAAAGACAAGTTCAGCCGGAAGATATTCACCGTAGTCTTTATACGTCCTATTACGGGTTAAGCTTGATTTATATGAATGATGTAAGCGGGCTTAACTTGTGCCGGCGTGCCGCGGCAGAGGAGCTTTTTGTTGCTGGTGTCTTTGCAAATCTTGCCCATGCAGAAATCAAATTGAATCATCGGCGGCGTGCTTACGAGGCTGTATGCCACGGTCTGCGTCTCGATCCCAATCATGTAGGGCTTCGGAATCTAAGGCTTCATATGGGGGTGCGCCGTATCCCACCAATAGTATTTTTGGGCCGCAGTCATATTTTGAACCAGATTTTGGGAAAATTGACGTATTGGCAGGGAAGTCGTCGGCGCCAACCATTCCGCGCGCCGTGATATAGTGTTGTTTGGAGTCGGCCGAGCAGTCGCCGGGAGAGTGCCTCCGATTTTCGGCCTCACTTTCCCGGAGGAAAGTCCGGTCTCCACAGGGCAAAGTGCCAGGTAACACCTGGGCGGCGTGAGCCGACGGAAAGTGCCACAGA
>JAZFSS010000002.1:0-2419 GCA_036446275.1 Gammaproteobacteria bacterium
CAGCACCCAGACGCCCCAGGCTATCAAGAGGCCGCCGGTGTAGCGGCCGAGGCGGGGACCTGCAGGGGCAAGCTTTTCAATTAAAACGTAGAGGGCAAGGCCGGTGATCCACCAGAGATTCATGACTCCACCATAAAACAGCAGCAACATCAGCACCCAACAACAACCAAGGCAAAAGAAGCCGTGCTCGAGGCCCATCAGCAAGGCCCCGCGGCTCCCTGGACGCCAATGGTAGGCGATGAACTGCAAAGGAGACTGGCAGTGGCGGAGACAGGCCTGCTTCAGGGGCGTCAATTGGTAGACGCCAGCGGCGATTAGGAGTCCCGCGCCGAGATAGAGGCTGGTCGTCTGCATCATCAGGGATAGAAGCGTCAGCCGCTCCAGTCCCCATTGCAGGAGCACAACGAACAGGCTGTAGCCACCCCAGGCAATCAGGTAACCGGTGGCAAAGAAACTGGTCGGTGTAAATGGCCGACCATGCTGCCGGCTTTTCCGGTTCACGGTGGCGAAAAGCAACACCATCAGGGCCGCGCTCGGCAGCATCATCGCCACCATCATCACCCACCACATGACCAGCATCAGGGCGAAATACGCGGGCGTCCACGCGAGTTTCATCGTCAACATGGCGCCGCCCGACATCGGCGTCATTTCGCCCGTGTCCATCCCAGCACCAGTCAAAATATAAAGCCAGGAAGCCAGGCTAACGAAGACAAGCCCGCCAATGACAATTTGGCGGTCACGCTTTAAGATTCGTTCCAACACCGGTGATCCAACATCCATGTCGTAATGCTCAATCTGTGATCACGTTGCCGACATTTCCGATCTGTGTCACCGGGCATCGTAGTCGGAATTTCCGACTAAGACGGCCCCACCTTTTTGGCTAATTGCTCCAGTCAAATTCATGAATATTTCCAGAGCTGCCTTCCCATTTACGAAAATCAGGATCAGACCACTGGCTTCCATCACTGCTAGCCAAATTCATGCTGTCGATATGCAGTCCTGCCTGGGACATTGCGCCAGAAACAATCGTTGATTTCCCAGCACCATTTGATAATGGGCGCAAAGTCGCCTTGCCAAATCCTTCCACGGAAAGGGTCGGTTTCTCGCCCCAGGAAATTGAGATCCTCACGGTCTTGGCTGGCAACCATTCGTCAACCACCGCACCCCAAAGGTCCTGCAAATGACCGCTTTTCCTGCCACTGAAGATTGCTTCTAACTCACGCCGTTGTTCGTCCGTAGCGGTATCGCAAATGTAGAGACGGGCCCTGCCGCCACCCAAAAAGAAATTGGCTGGCCATTCCCCTGTAAAGGCCACCGTCGTGCCGCCCAGTTCTACGCCCTCAGAGCTACCCTGCTGAATTTCATACCCGAACGTATGTGCGCACCATCCCTGATCAGGTTCTATTTCGGGACCGAGCCAACAAGGACACCACATTGTGCAGCTGCACAAATCGAGGCTTCGTCCAGATACTTGCCATGTCATTGGATTTTCTTCCCCAGTGTAATCGGCAACGGCTACCGCCTTATGCCAAACCGATTCAACCACGAAGTGTATCATGAACACTTCACCGGTCTGGACAGCGGTAACACCAAAGCATAAAATTTCTGAGCGTAATTTTATTGTAAAGCAGAGGAGGATCGTTGGGATGTCTGATTTCTGGGAGTTCAAGAGTGAAACTTACGATAACTGCAATTGCTATGTGAACTGTGGTTGCCAGTTTAACTTGCCTAGCACGCACGGATTTTGTCAGTCAGCCTACACCGGCAACATCGTTGAAGGCCATTTCAATGACACGCCACTCGAGGGCTTGAATTGGGCGGCACTCTACAAGTGGCCCGGCGAAATCGCGGAGGGAAATGGCAAGCGCCAGATCATTATCGACGAGCGTGCGGATGAAGCTCAACGGAAAGCAATTGAAACGATTATCTCGGGTGAGGCATGTGCCCCCCTCAGTAATGTTTTCGCCGTCTACGGGTCGACATGCTCGGATTTTTGCGAAACACTGTTTCTGCCGATCGATCTCGAGTCAAACTTCGATCTCAAAACCGCAAGGGTCGATATACCGGGCATCTTGAAGGGTAGTGGCAAACCGATAATCAACGAGTTCAGTGGAGAGCCGTTTAACATTGCGCTGGCACGCTCGAGCGGTAGTATTGAGTTTACCCATGCGGATATCGTCCTGGGGAAGACCTTGGTGTCGGGTGCTATGGAGATGGCGTTCGAAGATTCATTTGCGATATTTTGCATTCACCACTTCAATCAGGATGGGTTGATCCGAAATTCATGATGGCTCTCCCTGGATCGGGCGCGGCGAGTATCAATGACGTAAGTAGACGTTGGCAGTACTCCTCACGACTGTGCTTCTGCTTCATCGCTCGGTCTGGGTCTTCCCAACTCATATCTTCAGAGCTTCGATGT
>JAZFSS010000003.1:0-6808 GCA_036446275.1 Gammaproteobacteria bacterium
GACTGTCTAACCCACACGCATCTTGCGGAATGCCTTTACCCGCGCAGGAACATAAATGGTCCAGCCAGGCCCGACAGGGCATCGCACGCCAACCGTGGTGCGGCCATGGAGTCTCCCCCCTAGCGGTAAGAAGCCTTCCAGTGCCACTGGGCAGGTTGGTAAACGCAGGTTGAGGTCCAATCGGTCCACATCGATGCGGAAGCGCTTGCGGTCGGTTTCTGCATTTACCTTGTGGTCCAGAAAGGTTCGTGTCGCCAGGCGAATGGATTCATGACTCTGAAATGGATCGGCCCACGCGACGTCCGCGAATACCATGAGCGCCATGAATACCATGGTTGCCAACAGCCAGGTAGATGTGGTTGTAGCTCGGTTTAGATGTTTCATATCGGCACCGCTCCCATATGCTAGTCGAGGTTTCGACAGGCCGGGCGGCAAGTGGGCTGTTTCGCTACTCCAACGTACTGGCCACGCGGTCCTGAGGCCCTACCTTTTATGGATGCAAGTTCCGTGCCCAATTATGCTTGAAACCATCCGGGCGATCTCCGGTAACTATTTGTTATGAAAAAGGTTTAAAGAGGCCTGCCAGAGGCCCGAACACTCAATTTCAGTCCTGAACTGCCGTTAAGTGGGTAAGGAAAGGGAGCGTCTGAAAGGGCTTCATTAGTGACAAATTTGGTCCAAATCAAAGGATTGTAGTGACAATTTTGGTCCAGCCGGGAAATCCGGCTTAGTCGGAGAGTCTGTGGCAAACAACAACGATCCTTGCGCCGAACACCTGCACCGCGAATTGGTTTTCGGCGTGGATAAAGAATCCGGTAATGTAGTGATTACGGTGCTGGATCGTACCACCGGCGAACTGGTGCGTAGTATTCCCCAGGAACAAGTGCTGCGAATCTCCCCCGATCTTCTCCAGTCTGTGGAACTGCTATTTAAACCACACAGTTAATCCTGCCCTGTTCCATGCGTTTGGGTTCCATTTTAATTTATCCGAACGTACCTGCATAATTTGATAGTGATTTCCCGTTCTCAGGGCTGTGCTATCGGTCCCAGGTAGCGGCCATCGAAACGACAATATTTTGACATGGTATTGGTCCCTGGTTACCATCTGCCAACAACAAATCCGATGCGGTCAGGTGGCAGCGTGCATGGCCGTAACATTAGGGTAACGACTCACTATTTGGGAGTTGTACATGGGACAATACAAGGTTCTTATCATTGAGGCCGACGCCGGCCGTAGCGGCGAACTAAAGGCGGTCCTCGATTTTCTTGACTACCAACCCGTCGTGGTTGCCGACAGCAGTCGCTGGAAAGAAGTAGTGCAGGATCCCGCCGAGTTCCTGTCGGTCCTGATAGGGACCTCAAAATCGAAGACCGCCCTTGAATCCTTGTTGAATGAAATTCATAAGTTGGATTCACAATTACCCATCTATCTGCTGGCTGAACGGGGTAAAGAACCTACGGTAGCGATCGATCGCGGTTCTTGCATACTGGGTCGTGTGGAGTTGCCGTTGCGTCATACGCAGCTTACCACTGCATTGCATCAGGCGGAGGTGTACAGGGAGTCCCGGCAACCAGGCGGTCAGCGGCCGGTGGAACTATTCCGCAGTCTGGTAGGCAGCAGCCGAAGCATCCAAAAGATACGCAAGCTCATTGAACAGGTAGCGAATTCCGAGGTTACCGTGCTGATCCTCGGTGAGTCGGGCACTGGCAAAGAGGTGGTTGCACGCAACCTGCACTACTATTCAGCCCGGCGCGACCAGACCTTTGTCCCTATCAACTGTGGCGCCATACCGGTGGACCTGTTGGAGTCCGAGTTATTCGGACATGAGAAGGGTGCGTTTACGGGTGCCATCAGCACGCGTCAGGGCCGCTTTGAAATGGCTGATAAGGGCACTTTGTTCTTGGACGAAATCGGGGACATGAGCGTAAACATGCAGGTGAAACTGTTGCGCGTGCTGCAGGAACAAACCTTTCAACGCCTTGGCAGCAATAAGACGATCAAAACGAATGTGCGAGTGATTGCGGCCACCCATCGGAATTTGGAGCAGTCGATTAAGGATGGCACGTTTCGTGAGGATCTTTTTTACCGGCTCAACGTATTTCCGATCGAAATGCCGCCGTTACGTCATCGATTCGAGGACATCGCACAGCTGTTAAACGAGTTGATCCGCAGGATTGAGTATGAGAAGCGCGGCTCCGTACGGCTGACCCAGGCGGCGGTGATGGCCCTATGCCAGTACGACTGGCCGGGCAATGTGCGGGAATTGGCGAATTTGGTGGAGCGGTTAGCGGTTTTATACCCCTTCGGTGTGGTGGATATCGGCGATCTACCGGAGAAATTTCAGGTGGATGGGCTTCCCTCCGATACCAAACTAAGCGAAGGCCTGGTGGGGCAGCCAATGGCGGCGGACCAGGGAGAGCCGCGTCTGCCCAGAGAAGGGATTGATCTCAAGGAACATCTTTCCAGCGTTGAACTAAGCTTCATTCGTCAGGCCCTTGAGGATGCCGACGGTGTCGTGGCCCACGCGGCCAAGCGACTTGGCATGCGGCGTACTACGCTGGTGGAGAAATTGCGCAAACATGGGTTACAGCGTGGTGAGGATGTATCCGCCGGGGCTTCATCCTAAGTCCGACAAACTCCCAGATTAGGCTTTGAGCAATCTCCGCGGGGCTCCCTGCGGTTTCTATTATTTCTTTTCTAGGCACAGATCTTGCTCGTTTTCTAACGGTAACCGGCGCGAGGCCGTCAGCCATGAGATCGCGGCACTTCGGCGGTAAACACCGCCGCGGGTGGTTGTTTCCGGACCCATTAATTATTCAGGGCAAATTAGCTATGTTGCACGGATTTTTTCGGCTTTCCGGGTGGCGCAAAGTAATCGCCTTACTGGGGCTTGCAGTGGGCCCGCTAGTGGGCGCGCTGCTGGCACCGGAGGCCCGGTTTCCTGACCACGTTGGAGTTACGGTGTTTTTAAGCGCTGTTGGGATGTCCTTGTTTGCCCTAGTACTTCTATGGCCTGGGCTGGCCCAGCTTACGGAGGTTTCATTGACGAGTGCCGCCCCAAGTGAACCAGCTAACGACTCGGAAGAAATGCCTGCCGAAGCTGGGGACACCGATCACCCCCCCCAGCAACCTGCAAACCACGATCCTGATCACCACCAATCGCAACTCTGTGCCCTGCGCGAACTGGTGGCTGTAGACCCGCAAAGAGCTGCTCAGGTCCTCAAGTGTTGGATAACGGCCGATGCCTGATCAGCAAACTGGTTCGTCGGGAATTGAACGGGTGTCTGTGCTGCTGATGGTGCTTGGGGAGCCGATGGCCGCCCAAGTGATTCGTCATTTTACCCCCGGCGAGGCGGAGCAAGTCGGTAGCGCCATGATTCGTATGAGTAATCCCTCCCGCTCCGAAGTGGATGAAGTGGTGGAGGATTTTATGTGCCAGGCGGATCAGTACACGGCGTTGGGTACGGATTCAGAACGTTATGTGCGGAATGTGTTTACTGATGCGTTCAGCGCCGAAAAGGCCCGCATCCTGGTGGATCGTTTGATCTCCCCATGTGCCGGCAAGGGTATAGAGGCGTTGCGGTGGATGGATGCCCCGGCCATAGCAGAATTGGTGGGCTTCGAACATCCACAAATTGTGGCGGTGATGCTGTCGTGCCTGGATAGCGCTCATGGGGCAAAGGTGCTTAGCCATCTACCGGCGTCTAAACGGTCCGATGTGCTGATCAGGATATCTAGGCTGGATGGCGTGCGCCGTACCGCATTAGAAGCATTAGACGAGGTATTGGTACATCAATGCTCCCGATCCGCCGCGAAGTCTTCCAGGATCGGTGGGTTACGATTGGCAGCGGACATTCTAAGTTGTACCGAACCGTCGCTGGAGGCGGCGCTTATGGATGAACTGCAAGTAGCGGACACGGAATTGGGGCAGCAACTGCGGGAACTACGCTTCGATTTCGATTTCCTATTGGAATTGAATGATGTAGACGCCCAAACCTTGTTGAAGGCCATTTCTCGAAACGTGCTGTCGATGGCCCTGGTGGGAGCTGATGGGCCGTTAGCGGAAAAAATCTTAACGAATTTGCCGCGTCGGCAGGCACAGATTTTACGTACTCAGATCGATGAAAACCTATCGGTGGGGTCCCAGGCGGTAGAGCGCGCCCGGCAAGAGATCCTGTCCATAATGCGCCGCATGGCGGATGCCGGCGATATCATGCTTGCATCAGATGACAACAATGGGCCCTAACAGTCTGCGTAGCAACGAGTTACAAGCAAAGTCCCCATAATCTTCTAACAGTGGCGCGGGGCGTTTTGCGGTTATTCGCAGTACCAATCTTGTTTGTGCGGCGTGGTATCCAGTTGAATCTTCTCGCAATCTTGTGGTGGCGCTAGTAAAAGTAATCCCTAAGACACGACCTTAAGTAATAAATGTAAGGTCTAGGCCAATGTGTTCGATTAGCTACATTACTCTCAACCGTTGGCCGCATGATTGCATGTTTGGGGTTGATTGAGGAATGTGGTAGCGTACGCGTACGATTGGACTTCAGAAAAAAAACTGCTTGGGCAAATGCCGCCAAGACGGAGAAAAGACCAGCGCGAAGGGCGCTCCAAGGTTTCTGGGATAGCGGTCTATCCAGAGGACCGCCGCCTTAAGGATCGACGCGCCCATAACAAAGAATTCAATTACGTCCTCCAAATTCGGGAGGAAGACCTTCGTCTTATTCAAGACCATCAGCATACCTTGACCCAAGGTGTCGCTAACTTCGCTGATGTTTATTACAACTACCTGTTTGATAACCCATCCACCGCTGAGGTGCTATATAACTGCGAGCGCCAAGGCGGCAATATCAGCGACTTTGTGCGCGCCCATCTGCGCCAGTTGGCCAAGATTCCAACCGGAGTAGTGGATACGGAAAATGCCGCGGAGCTGGTGAAAATTGGACGCTTGAACCACCGTTGGGCGGTGGGACCAATTTGGGTAATGGGCGCGATCCGGTTGTATCTGGAACATTTACGGCAGTTGACCGTGAGCGACCCCAATATCGATCCCGATGTGCGACCAAGATTGGACTCCGCATTGGTAAAACTCATGTATCGCGCGCTGGGCATCATGCTGCAGGGTTACTGGGAGGCTACCCTGGAAAGCGTCGAGGAAGGACGCGCAAGCGCATCGCCGGATTATCTTCAATTAATTGATATATTAAGAAATATTCCCCTTGTTGTGTGGTCTGTGGAAGTTCCTGATCAGCGGGTATCGTTTGCCAGTCCGGCTGCCCGCAGCATCTGTGATGGCGAAATCAGCGGGCCTGTCCCGTGTTTGGACCGAGTCCATGATGAGGACAAAGAGCGGGTGCTGATGGCGTGGGAACAGTCACTCAACGGTCAAGCCGCCAAGGTGGAATGCCGTGCCGACCTGGGCATCGGAGGAGAACGGATTGTCCGGTTTCTGTTCAGTCCGTCGGTTGCAAAGAAAGGCAAAGTAACTCGTGTCGATGGTTTGCTGGAGGACAGGACCGAAGAACGGGAGTCCTTGGTGCGTCTCGAGCAAATTGCGACCACCGACGAACTGACCGGGTTGGCAAACCGCATGGTGTGGAATGACCGCATGGACCGGGCATTAGCGAATATTCGTCGCAATGGTGCCCATCAATCCGTGGTCATGATGCTGGACCTAAACCACTTTAAATCCATCAATGATACCTTTGGGCATGCGGCGGGAGATGAAGTGTTAAGGCAGGTTGCGGGGCGCTTGGGCAGTACGCTGCGTGATTCAGATACAATCGCCCGCTTGGGTGGGGATGAGTTTGCGGTACTACTACCCAATGTAGAGGGTGCGCAAAAGGCGGGAGAAAGGGTTGCCAACAAGTTACAGGAGTGTTTTCGCGCGCCTGTGTCTTATCAAGGAGAAGAACTTTACATATCGACTGCCCTGGGCATCGCGATCTCGCCCGAACATGGCGAAGACGCGGAGAAATTAATGCAGCGTGCCGATATCGCGATGTATCGCGCCAAACAGGCTAATCTGCCTTATCTTTTCTACCACCCCGAGAGCGGCGTTAGCGCCGATTCCAAGCTGCAATTTACCCGGCAGTTGCAGCACGCCCTCGCGAATAATCAGTTTGAATTGTATTACCAGCCAAAATTGGACATCGGTACCGGCAAGTTCTGCGGTGCCGAGGCCCTGTTGCGCTGGCAACATCCCGACGAGGGCTTGCTATTGCCAAACCGCTTTATTTCGGTGGCTGATCGAATTGGACTGATGGTGCCCATTACTGATTGGGTGCTGGTTACCGCGTTAAAGTGCTGTAAAAAATGGAATGCGGACGGACTTCACGCAGCTGTGGCGGTGAACGTGTCAGCCAGGTCATTTCAAGATCTCTCGTTGCTTGGTAAGGTGCGCGGCGCACTTAGCGAGGCAAGCGTTGATGGAAATCTATTAGAGATTGAAATTACCGAGGAAGCGTTGATGACTGACCTGCGGCACGGTTCGAAAATGGTTGAGCAATTAACGGAACTCGGGGTAGCGGTGGCCGTGGACGATTTCGGAACCGGGTATTCCTCATTGTCCGATCTGAAGCAGTTGCCGGTCCAGAGTTTGAAGATTGACCAATCGTTTTTAGCAAATATTACCGGCATAGGCAACGATGCCGGCATCGTGCGCTCCATCATTGAGTTGGGACATAATCTCGGCTGTAAAGTGGTGGCAGAGGGTGTTGAGAATGAGGCGGCCTGGTCGATGCTGACTGAGTTTGGTTGTGACCAGGGGCAGGGTTATCACATCAGCCATCCGTTATCAGAGCGGGGCTT
>JAZFSS010000004.1:0-2457 GCA_036446275.1 Gammaproteobacteria bacterium
TCTTGGACGAGGCCACCAGTGCCTTGGATCCGCAATCCGAGGCCGCTATTTGCGAGACCTTGCAACAACTCCGGGGTAAGTTGACTATTTTAGCAATCTCCCATGAACCGGCTCTGGTACACGCGGCCGATCGCGTCTACCGGATACAGGACGGAGTGGCTATCGAAGAAAAGGACTACCGAGCAGATAGAAGCCATAACAGCGGGAAACTCGGTCTAGCAGCAGGACCCACACCTCGCGGGGAACCCGAACTACAGTAGTGGGTCAATTTGACAGTATTTAAAATGGGGCTGAAGAAAAGGGAGGAATACCCATCGCTTAATCTCGCTCCACCTTTCTTCGCTTCGCTATCCTGCTCCGTTCGAAAGCCCGGGGTTCGTCTTCCCTGACGAACCCGTTCGCCGGGATAAAGGTCCGCTGGACCTTTATCCGTTTCCGGCTCACCCCTGTTCGCTCGTCGCCTACGACGCGCCGCGCATTCCTCCCCTCTCTCCAGCATCGTGGTAAATACCGCTAAACTGATCGACTACCCGTTTTTTTAACTTCGTAACGAGCTGAAATGCGGCGAAGCAGCGGCGTTACCGCCTTGCGTCATTAGCCGAGACCGTCTTCAACGGTT
Organism: Gammaproteobacteria bacterium; assembly: GCA_036446275.1. Taxonomy (GTDB): domain Bacteria; phylum Pseudomonadota; class Gammaproteobacteria; order JAZFSS01; family JAZFSS01; genus JAZFSS01. The sequence continues at coordinate 620 of JAZFSS010000004.1, forward strand.
TTATGGAGGGTAAATACTTTGTCTAATCTGGCCAACTCCAATACCCGGCGGGTCGGCTCACTGACCGCCGCCAAGGCGAATTCCGTGCCCTTCTTGCGGGCCGACTGCAATGCCTCTACCAAAGTGGCTACCCCGGAACTGTCGATGTAGCTTACGCCCGAGAGATCCACTAGTACTTTTTTAGCATCACTAACGCATTTCATCAGCACTTCACGGGCCGCAGGCGAGCTTTCCAGGTCGACATCGCCATCCAGTGCAACTACAGTAGCTCCCTGTTTTTCTTCAATGCGGTGCTTCATTTTTATCCTCGCTCAATACGTTTTGCCAAGCGTAGCAGGTTTCCCTTTCCCGGGGGAACCGGAAGAAACCCTACTTCGTCCATAACCTCATGCATCAGGAATACGCCTAAGCCCCCGGGACGCAGTTCCTTGGGGCGGCTTGGCTTGATCTTATCCTTATCCACGGCAGGGGCAAAATCCTGGAGCCGAAACTCCAGTATGCCGCCCCTATACAAGATTTCCAATTCCACCTGGCCGTCACCGGTGCCTTTATAGGCATAGCGAATGATATTCTGGCAGGCCTCATCGATGGCCAGCACCATATCTTCCACCACATTGGAGGCGCATCCGCACATGCTGGAGGCCTCGCGTACCACGCAACGGACCAGCTTTAGTTGGCCGGGCCGGGCCGGGAAACATAACAACGCCACCCGCCCAGGGTGATGATCTTCGGCGTCCTGTGTTCGCTCAGCTTCGCACATGTTCTACCGCCAAAATAGTAATGTCATCGTGCCGGTCTTGGCCATCCAGTCGTAGCAGGTCCACTACCATATTGATGCGGTCGGCGATAGGAATGGCGGCATTTTCCACCATCAATTTTTGGAAACCCTCCACCTCCAGCCTTGTGCCGTCTTCCAGGTCACCTTCCGTCACGCCATCGGTAAAAATATACAACTTTCCGCCATCCAGCATAATTTCCACTTCAGGAACGGTGTCGTCGGGCATGGAAATAATACCTACCGGTGGGGCGTCCGCGGGGATCGCTGTAAATGAGCCATCGGTTGCATGCACGAGCGGTGGTTCATGTCCTGCATTAGATAACAAAACACGCCCGCTATTGGGGTCAAATATACCCACGGCCATGGTTACAAACATACCATGGATTGCGGTTTCACAAATTTCTTCATTAATCACGGCCAATAACTGACCGGGTTTATGAATGGTTTTGCCCAAACAGCGAAACAGGCTGGCGGTCTTCGACATTAACAAAGCCGCATTCATGCCCTTGCCTGATACGTCTCCCAGGGCGAAGTAAATGCGACCGTCTTCCAGCTCAAAAAAATCGTAAAAGTCTCCGGATACTTCCCGGGCCGGCAAGTTTACTCCGCACACCGGGAAGGGCGGGGGCCTCGCGTTAGGCAAGAGGCTGCGTTGAATTTCATTGGCCAATTCCAGTTCCCGGCGCACCCGTTCCTGGCCGATTAATTTTTCCGCCAGGCGTGCGTTAAGAATGGCCAGTGCCGCGGAGGAGGCCAGGGATTGCAACATCATTAAATCAGGCTCCGAAAACAACCGGTCACCGCTCTGTTTGTTGACCAATTCAATCGCGCCGATGCGGTCATCCTTAACTTCCATGGGGGCACATAAAATGGAACGTGTCGTGAAACCAGTGGATTCATCCACCTGTTGATCAAAATCAGGGTTCTTGGAAACGTCGCGCACCATTTCGGGTTTGTTATGGGTAACACAGCGCCCCACGATGCCTTGATCGGAATTGATGGTGAGCCCGTTAATATCCACAGGACCGACACTGGCCCGGCAAGCCAGTTTGGTGCCTTG
>JAZFSS010000005.1:0-2574 GCA_036446275.1 Gammaproteobacteria bacterium
CTTCCAGTGCCAATGGACACTGACATTCGAAAATGGCAGCATCCAAGTCGCCGGACGCGAGTTCGACCAGGGAACCTCGGCCATCAGTATCGTCGGTGGCACTGGAAAATATTCAGGTATTACCGGGGAAATGGAATCTACCAACAATAACGATGGCACCTTTACGCAAACGTTGCGTTACTGGATTAGGCGATAATGGGCAGCAATGGGGTCCCCGACCCCTTTAATTCAATAGGGCGGCAGGGTGGTTAAACGAGTATCCTCAACGGGGCCGCCGAGAGTGAAATGGTACAAATCCTGGTACTTGCGGTCTTTGAAACCAAGGACTTCATGCATGGGATCATCGAAATAGCAGCCGATGCCGGTGCTACGAATGCCGGCGGCTTCAGCTTCCAGATAGAGCACCTGGCCAATGACCCCGGCTTCCCAATAGAGACGCGGATAAAACCAGGGTCCGTACTTTTGCAAAGGCTCCTCATACTCAGCAATCATGCCAAGGCTGAAACAACCTTCGCTGGCAATTTCCTGGGAACAGGAAATCCGTCGTGCGGCCTCACCGGTTTGCCCTTCGATAAGCCGGAAAAGATCGAGTTGTTCCGGACAGCCCACGGGACGTTGCCAGGGATCGGCTTGTGTAAGTGCAGCTTGCAGGGCATCTCGCTGCGCCGAGTCCCGCACCAGAAAATAAAGTCCGTTGGGCAGATCATCGACCCTGTGCACAAAAATAGCCAAGTGAATGTGCGGTCGCCAGGGCAGGGGGCTGAAGGGCATGTTGTTCGGCAACGTTCTATGCAGAATACCGTAAAACGTATCACGAGAAATTCGCGTCTCTCCGTCCATGGCCACTGCGCTGCGGCGTTGGTGGATGATCTTGCGAAGAGAAACCGGACGAGATTCTAAAGAAGTTGGCGGCGGTAGCCGTGCAAAGGCTCCATAGCGCACCGGTCCCTGGGGCTTCCAACATGCCTTTTCCATCTCCTCCATCCCCCATTGCACTTGAGCGCTGCTGAGACTATTTGGGCTGCCCTGCCAATCAAGGGATTGGAAGGCGGCCATAAGATCTTCGGACAGATTCATCTCATGCACATCTTCCACCAACGGACCAACGGCCAGTAACAGATCCGGCGCCTCCGGCTCGGCATCGTGATCACCAAAGGTACCCATCAGTGTTGCCAACCCATCGGTGCCCAAGTCATCCAAAATCCTTGTCCGCCACCCCAGTCCAGCGGCGGCGATGGTAATGGCGCCGATGGCGTGACCAACATCGTGCTGACAATACCGAAAGGCGCGTTCCCCGTACTTCCAAGCCTCCCGCCAGTGGATGGAAGTCAGTCCTATAAAAAACGTGTCCTTGGGAAATTGTTTGCAAAGCCCGCCCCACAATTCTGGTGCAAACGTTGCTCGCACCTCCAGCCCATGTTGCTTGGGCGCATAGTGGCAAACCAGGGGCTCGTCGTGTAAGCCGTCAATGGGGCCACAGATCAGATAACTCTCGGTAGGATGCAGGTTTCCGCTGGAAGGATTCACACGCAGCGCCCAACTGGTCGTGCCAATGCTTTTCCAGGCCGACAACGCCAGGCTGTCATAAAAGAGCTGGGAAATACTGCGCAGGTCAATAGGTGCGGGGGATATTTTGCCCTGTACAAAGGCATCATCATAAATGGGCGCGTCGGTGGGCGGTAATTTTTCCAGGGGAATCAGCCGCGCACCGGCATAGCGGCGGAACGGATCCGGCTGCGTGGCCCAATCCATGGTTCCCGGGCCCTTGGCGTAGTTTTGAAAATGGTGTTTCGTTGCCTCGTGATAAGCAAATACCTGCCGAAGCCGGATGGACCGGTTTTCCGAATTTTCCTTCATTCTTTAGGGCCTTTAACCAACAATCATGGACAGGGGAGTATATTAGGAAAAACGGTACCCGTGCCGGGCATAAATGTTTTGGCCCGATTTATTGCAGTTGAACAGCCCTATACCCGGTATGGATTGCAAAACGACAACATTAGACGAAATAGAAACCGTTACCCTTGGTCATTACGATAAGAATGCCGCGTCGTTTTGGGAAGGGACTAAAGATCACGACGTCGCACAAAATTATGCAGCGTTCCTGGCGCCGTTTCCGGATGGGGAAACCCTTGATATTCTGGACTTTGGTTGTGGACCAGGAAGAGATGTTGCATATTTCCAGTCGTTGGGTCACCGCCCGGTAGGCCTGGACGGCAGTGTAGAGTTTTGTCGTATGGCTCGGCAATACACGGGTTGCCGGATTCTCCAACAAAGGTTTCTTAGTCTTGCCTTGCCGGCGCAAGCCTTCGATGGCATCTTCGCAAACGCCTCTTTGTTCCATGTCCCTAGGCGGGAACTGCCACGGGTCCTTACTGAGTTACACAGTGCGTTACGACCCGGCGGTATCTTGTTTTCCTCCGACCCGCGAGGTGACGACGAAGGTTGGCACGGACAACGGTACGGCCATTATATGCAGTTAGAGGCTAGTGAGCGCTACTTGGAGCAGGCCGGTTTTGAGGTCATCCATCATTACTATCGCCCCCCAGGCAAACCAATCCATGAGCAACCCTGGTT
>JAZFSS010000006.1:0-2039 GCA_036446275.1 Gammaproteobacteria bacterium
CTGCCAGTTTTCTAAGAACCGCCGCAGATCACGCCGGTGTTTGCGCACAAATAACCGACGACTCTTATATTGAGCCATAGCATCCAGATCCACCAGTACCGGCTGGCCATTCCGAAACAGGATATTGGACCCTTTCATGTCGCAATGAGTAATACCCACCATTGCTAAATCGGCTAATAACGCCGCAATTTTTTCGGCTGCTAATCGTGTTTCATCGGAGAGTTTTTCATTGTCACGCAATTGTTGTACACAGTGAGGGCCTTCCACAAACTCCGCGATATAGTAGGCCCGGCCACGGAACGGTCCACGCCGTTCTTCCACGAGGGCTATCGGCATTGCGGTGGCAATGCCGTAGAACAACAAGCGATGGGCGTTTTCCCAAGATATCGCGGCGCGGGTCTTTCGCAGTGCCCGATTGAACGCGTGAGCCTTACCTTTAAGATTGTAGCGCTTGATTACCAAACGGCGATCATCTATAGGTGTCGACCAAACCGTGCAGGTGTTGCCGTCCTTGAGCATCCTTGCATCTTGTTTTTTTAGGCTCGCGCTGGGGTCAGCGAGCAACCTACTAATAACCTCGCTCTCATTATCCCGCCTATATATAACAAATTGGTTGTAATCTTTTTGGCATACGAATTCCGTACATTCTCGGAATACTTTGCGCAAGTAGCGGTGACAGCGTTTCTTTCGGTTGTATTTTATGTATGTTGTAAGTTTATGCTCTAGATCTACAGAAAAACTCCAGGCCCGACGTTGGCAGTACTGTATTAAGGCTTGTTTTGCCAGCGAATCATATCGAGGTTCAAGTTGGGCCAGAACCAAGCCAAGATTGTTAAGGGACCTCTTATCAGCTAAAGGGCCGCTAGTCACCACTATGGCATCACCATCCAAGGTATAGAGCTGATCTCCCCCTACTAGAAAATTATCCAAGTGTGGATCCCGGTGTTCCAAACCATGCTCGTGTTGCAATGCGATTAACTCTACTAGCCGATGTAGATATTTCCCGCGGTCATGGTCCTGCAAGGATTCGTTCCACACTTCAGAGAAATTACGGCAGGAAGGTATCGCCTCCAGCAGTGCCAGGTATGCGCTGCCTGCGTCCACTGTCCCCTGGTGGAGAATCTTCGGCGATGGTATGTGGCGATCCCGTAAGGCGCGCAGACCACGTAATTCCCGCTTCCAATAACCTGCTGCGCCACTACCGCCCAAATAGAATTTGGCAAATACCTTTTTCCCCTGCCAAGCTGCCGGGCATACAACGCGCTTGCCCGGCACTATGCGCGCCACCCCCTGGCATTCCAGCAACTCTGCTCCACCGCTTAGACCGTCCATCATCACATGAAATGGACCCTGTTCCCGGTCTATGCTCGATAACACGCTGGATGTTTGCCTGCTCATCAATACTTTGGTAGTGGGTCGCGTCCGTGAAATGAGCGGTACAAAATGCGGGCCCGGCTACGTATTTTGTTCCAAAAGCAAAGTCTGTCCTGGAGCGCCGCCCGTAGAGATGTATCACTGTAAGCCGCTATGAAACGATATAAATCTCGCTGCGTAAGACCAATGTCCATGCTGGAAAAATATAAAGCAGCAATATCTTTGATAATCCAACGTCTAGGTGTGTGACGCCGCAACTGGACCCGGTGCAAATCAATCACATATAGACACATCTTATTAGGTGGCACGATAGGCAAGCCTTGGGACACCTCCAGTAAAAAATGGCATAGATAAAAGTCACGATGGTTGACGCCATTCTGATGCAAGACTCGTGCGATCGTTGCAATCCGTTGGACCAACGCCCGTTTAAATTTGATGTGCTCAGTAGATACCGGCTTTTGTGTCCGCCACTGGGCACATATGTCCTCCAGGCTACGGGTATTTGCCAGCTCTTCGGTTATAACAAAAGAACGCTGCGCAGCAGGATTAATCCCCTGGCGCCCATAGCCCACCAGGGTCATGGTATCGATTCCTAGCTCGTGCAGGCGCTGGATTGCCAGCCACTCATTTCGAGCCCCGACCACGGGCCAACGAAGCTGCAAAAG
>JAZFSS010000007.1:0-7811 GCA_036446275.1 Gammaproteobacteria bacterium
TGGGCAGGGTTCTTTTTTTCTCATCTCCCCATATTCAGTCTACGATGGTATGTAGTGATCCACCAATAGCAAGGCAAACAGGATCATAAGGTAGTAGATGGAATATCCAAAGGTTTGCATGGGGAGCCGCTCATCTTCCGTTCGCATCAACCGTAATGCATACCATAGAAAACCTAAGCCAAGAATTAGCGCACCCCCTAGGTACAATAATCCGCTCATGTGGGTGACGTAAGGCAATACACTGACAGCCAATAGCAGAATCGTATAAAGCAATATCTGCAGGCGGGTGAACTCCACTCCGTGTGTGACCGGCAGCATGGGAATATCCACCCAGGCATATTCCTGACGGCGGTGAATCGCCAGGGCCCAGAAATGGGGTGGCGTCCAAGTAAACACGATTAAAAATAGCAGCAATGCATGTGGATCCACTTGGCCCGTCACCGCAGTCCAACCCAAGACCGGCGGGGCCGCGCCGGCGGCGCCACCGATAACAATATTTTGTGGTGTCGCCCGCTTCAGGTAGACAGTGTAAATAACGGCGTACCCAATTAGCGATAAGAACGTAAGTCCAGCGGTAAGCGGGTTTACAAAGACCACAAGCACGGCCATGGCGAGAGTACCTAGTAGCAACGCAAACCACAGGCAGTTACGCGGCTCTATGTGACCGGTAGGGATTGGCCGGGCGCTGGTGCGGGCCATGCGGGCGTCGGTCTTATAATCGATCAGCTGGTTAATCGCGGCGGCGGCAGCAGCTGCCAGCCCGATGCCGAGAGTACCGAATACCATGGCATCCCAGGGCACCATGCCGGGTACCGACAAAAACATTCCCACCATGGCGGTAAACACAATCAGCGCCACGACTTTTGGCTTGCAAAGCGCTAGATAGTCGCGCCAGGCTGTGCCGGCAGTTTGAGTGGTTGATACCATATAGTGCTAACCAATGGATGAGACTTTCAAAAGCCGCTGTAGGTCTTTAAGCATACCCCTGGGTTCTGCGTCGGGGTAATAGTACATCATCAAATTACCCAGCGGATCTACCACGTATATCCTCTCGGCCTTGCTTGGCCCGGTATTATCTACAGTAAATTGAGATAAAAATGTCTTGCCGGCTTGCCGCGGCAGGATCGCCACGTCCATTTTAGGGTAGTCGTCTAATGCCGTCGGCAGGGGGTTGTCGCCGTCTGTAAATAGGAACAGGCGCTGCACGCGGCCCATGTTTTCTCCCTGGGCCAGGCGTACCTGCCGCATCTTATACAAATTGTCGGCACAGGGTGCTGCGCAACTGGAGCCACCAATGTAAATCAGTGTCCACTTGCCGCGCAGGTACTCAGCGGGGAAAGGGCTTCCATCGGTGACAAAAAGTGGCTGGGTCAAGTCCAGTGGCCGCGGTGGTACCACCAGGGTGCCGTGGTTAGTGGTGTGACCAGGTCGCCAATCGCCACTATTGGAATAAAACCACCATGCGGCCAGCATCGGCGCTATAAACAGCAGCGCTAGAGTGATCAACGTCAAACGCGACCGCCATGGAGATGGTTGCGCAGAAGCATTTTCCGTATTGCTTGCAGTATTCATGCCTGGTCGACTCGCCGTGTGTTTACGCCTACATAAATGCCAAACAAGATGAACGCAAATGAAAACCACTGCACGGCATAGGCACGATGCTTGTCTGGGCCAATGCCAACCACCGGTTTCCAATCCCGCGCGAAACCAAATCCTTCATCAACACCCAGTAACAATACGATGGGAAGGCTCGAGTATCCTAGTAGCTTCGCTACTTGTCCTGTTTCCAGCGCCTGAATTACAACGGGCCAACTACCGTCGTGTGCTTCGTCGGGCCCTAGCCGGAACACTTGTTCCGGGGGTAGATCGATAATGCCGTGCGCCAACACTGTACCGGTAGGTCCGGGGAGTACCGGCAACCATGCCCGGCTCTCTCCAACCGGAACCCAGCCACGATTCACTAGTAGGGCGACCTTGCTACCGGGAACTCGTAAGGGTGTCAGCACATGGTAGCCGGCCTGCCCTCGATAGGTGCGATTGTCCAATAACAATTGCCGCTCAAGGTCGTACTGCCCCTGAACTGTTGCCTGCCGGTACCGGTACTCTTGCCAGGGGCGCGGCCGGGTATCGATTTGCACCGGCGCCTCCCGGCTTCGTTGTGCGTAGGCGTCAACCAGTTCCTGTTTCTGCTTTGCGCGATCCAGCTGCCATTGACCCAGAACAAAAAATAGCACTAGCCCTACACCGGTTGCCAGGGTAGCAAGCAGGCATGGCCGAAACTCAAATACACCTATTCGTATGGCCATTGTGGGTTAATCAGGGTTAATGCGTTTTCTAACCACTCGCTATTTAATTTCGAGTTGCCAGTTGTGATTCATCAAAGATCCGATTTTTCGGACATGGGCCGGCGACCAGTTATACTCCCAATTCCCTTACAAGTAATTCGCCATAATGACTAAGATCATTATTGTGGTTGTGCTGTTGATCATTCTAGGCAGCCTGGGCTCCGGGCTGGTTTTTCTGATCCGGGACAAAGGTCGCGGCAAGCGTACCGTAAAGGCGTTGACCTGGCGTATTTCCCTTTCCTTCGTGCTGTTTCTACTGTTGATGTTAGGTTATGCGACCGGGCTTCTTCAACCCCACGGGGTGGTCCCCGTCCCACCCCATAATATTTCTGCTGAATCCCAACAGTAGCGGCAAGTGTAAGCCTGCTATTTTCCAATCCAATTTGGCGTGTGCAACTGATTCTGCAACCATGTCCGCGGCGCGAAAGGCAGCGTCCAGGTTACATAGAGCGTTCTTTACACTAGCCAGTAGACAAATACGAACAAGCCCAGCCATACCACGTCCACGAAGTGCCAGTACCAGGTCACCGCCTCGAAGGCAAAATGGTTGTCGGCGGTAAAATGTCCTTTAATACAGCGGATCAGAATCACTGTCAGCATGGTTGCGCCCAGGGTCACGTGCAGACCATGAAAGCCGGTCAGCATAAAAAAGGTCGTGCCATAGATGCCGGATTTAAGGGTCAGATTCAATTCCTGGTAGGCATGGATGTATTCCTCGGCCTGTAGTCCCAGAAACAGAAAGCCAAGGGCCACTGTGGCAACCAGCCCCAAAATAAGCTGGCCACGTTTGTTTTCTTTTAACCCCCAGTGGGCCCAGGTCACTGTTACACCACTGGTCAGCAGAACGAGCGTATTGACGGCTGGGATGCCCCACGCCCCCATGAGTGCAAAATCACCGCCAACATTTTCCGGTCCGTTGCTCGGCCAATCGGCAATAAAATCCGGCCACAGGAGTGCGTTCGTATCAAAGTTGTTTCCTGCGCCCCCTAGCCAGGGCACAGAATACATGCGCGCGTAGAACAGGACACCAAAAAAGGCGGCGAAAAACATCACTTCGGAAAAAATGAACCATCCCATACCCAATCGAAACGACATGTCAACCTGATCGTTATATTTGCCGCTCTGGCTTTCGCTCACCACCGTGCCAAACCAGCCGAATAACATTACTATTAAAACCGCCGCACCAATGATCATGGTCAGGCTGCTGCCGCCATGAAGAAACATGGCGAACCCTCCCAGCATCAAGAATAGGGCGATGGAGCCCACCAGCGGCCAGTGACTGGGTTCCGGCAAATAGTAACCCCCCTGTGATTCCGTCATTGTTAATTCCTCTTAGCGAAAAGGGATCTGGCCCCCTTAAAGATGAACTTGTTCACCGTGATTTATGTATCCTTTATGTTCAGTGATGGACGGTAGATCAGACCCTGATGCAGGGTGCTCCCGCCCTTTCGCCGCCGATTCGTAAAATGTGTATGACAGGGTTACCGTTGCCACCTCAGGGGGTAGTTCCGGGTCGATTACAAACCGGACAGGCATGTCTCGTTCTTCCCGTGGCCCTAGTGTCTGCTGGGTAAAACAAAAGCACTCCACCTTTTTGAAGTATTTTGCCGCATGTCCCGGCGCCACACTGGGAATGGCCTGTCCAACCACGGTGTGGTTGCTTTGATTGCGCGCAAAATATAGCGCTTCGTTCATCTCTCCCGGGTGGACTTTCATCTTCTTTACCACCGGCCGAAACTCCCAGGGAAGGCCGGCGCTGACGGCGGACACAAACTCCACGGTAATCACACGCTCCTTGTCCACTATTTCGGAGAGGGCGGTTTCCGCATCTACGGCACCACCGGTTTTCCCATTAATGCCGGTAACCTGGCAAAACACATTGTATAAGGGCACCATGGCGAAGACGAAACCGAACATGCCGACCACGACCAACATCAGCCGTCGCACCAGCCTCTTATTTGCCTGTACCACTTCCTCTGAATACATACTAGTCCACCAACAGGAAAAAGCTGCTTACATAAATGGCGAGCGCAACCGCCACCAGGATCAAAATGGCCCGCCGGTTTGCCTTACGAAGCTGTTCGTGTTGTGTTTGCCGTACCATCGTATCCCAACTAATCTACGTCGGGCGGTGTAGCGAAGGTGTGGTACGGCGCCGGTGAAGGTACTGTCCACTCCAGGCCTTGTGCACCTTCCCATACCTGCTTCGTCGCTTTTTCCCCGCCCCGAATGGTCTTTATCACAATATAGAGAAACAATAGCTGACCAAGGCCAAAGGCAAAACCGCCGATACTTGAGATTTGGTTCCATCCGGCAAACTGTAATGCATAGTCAGGGATGCGCCGCGGCATACCGGCAAGCCCCAAGAAGTGCTGGGGAAAGAACAGCACATTGACGGTGATCGCCGACCACCAGAAATGGATCTTGCCCAAGGTCTCATCCACCATGTTTCCAGTCCATTTTGGCAACCAGTAATAGACAGCGGCGATGATTGCGAACAGCGCGCCGGTTACCAGTACATAGTGGAAATGCGCCACTACAAAATAGGTGTCATGGTACTGCATATCCGAAGGGGCAATGCCCAGCATTAATCCGGAAAACCCGCCGACAGTGAACAGAAATACGAACCCCAACGCCCATAGCATCGGGGTCTCGAAGGTCATGGAGCCCTTCCACATGGTGGCTACCCAATTAAATACCTTCACGCCCGTGGGTACCGCGATCATGATGGTGGCATACATAAAAAATAGTTCGCCCGCCACCGGCATGCCTACTGTGTACATATGGTGGGCCCACACGATGAAGGAAAGAAATGCGATTGAAGCAGTCGCATATACCATGGAGCTGTAGCCGAACAACGGCTTCCGGGCGAAGGTCGGTATAATCTGGGAGATCACGCCGAACGCCGGCAGAATCATAATATAGACCTCGGGGTGGCCGAAAAACCAGAACATATGCTGGAACAGCACTGGGTCGCCTCCACCTGCCGCATCAAAGAAGCTTGTACCGAAGTTACGATCGGTCAGCATCATGGTGACTACCCCCGCAAGTACGGGCATGACCGCGATCAGCAGATAAGCAGTGATGAACCAGGTCCAGACAAACAGGGGCATTTTCATCAACGTCATGCCGGGCGCGCGCATATTCAGGATTGTGGCAATGATGTTGATGGAACCCATGATGGAGGAAAAGCCCAACAGGTGGACCGCGAATATAAAGTAATCCGTACTATCCGGGGCGAAGGTTGTGGAAAGAGGTGCATAAAATGTCCACCCAAACGCCGGGGCGCCACCTTCCATAAACAGAGTGCTTAGCAGCAGGGTAGCGGCGAAGGGCAGGATCCAGAAACTCCAATTGTTCATGCGCGGCAGCGCCATGTCCGGCGCTCCGATCATCATAGGAATCAGCCAATTTGCAAGTCCAACAAACGCCGGCATGATGGCGCCGAATACCATGATGAGTCCATGCATGGTGGTCATCTGGTTGAAGAAGTGGGGGTTCACTACCTGCAGGCCCGGCTGGAACAGCTCGGCGCGAATCACCATGGCCATGGCGCCGCCAACCAGGAACATTGTGAAAGAAAACCACAGGTATAGGGTACCTATATCTTTATGGTTGGTGGTGAACAACCAACGCGTGATACCGGTGGGATGATGCCCATGATGTTCTTCGTGTGCCATGACTGCGCTCATTTCTTTTGTCTCCACTAAGGTAGTCCGTCCAAACAGAGTACTAACGTGCCGCTTTAATATCCGACGGCTGAATCACGTCACCTGTATCGTTGCCGAAAGCGTTCCGCTGATAGGTGATCACCGCGGCGATATCCACATCACCTAGCTGTTCGCCAAAGGCCTGCATTGCAGTACCCGCCTTGCCAACCATGACGATATTGATATGCCCGGCCACATCTCCCGTAGCAATGGGGCTGCCGGCAATGGCAGGGAACGCGCCGGGAGTACCTTGACCGTTGACCTTGTGGCAGGCGGCGCAAGCTGTGTTATAGGTCTTTTCACCGTAGGCCATCAGATCTTCCTTAGTCCAGACCTTTTCGGAGGCCCCCGCTTTGGCGACCTGGCCCGCTTTCCGTGCAACGACCCATTCCCGGTATTCGTCTTCGGTTTTTGCGATCACGACAATGGGCATGAACCCATGATCCCTGCCGCATAGTTCCGCGCACTGGCCCCGATAAACACCGGGGGTTTTAATTTCCGCCCAGCTATCGTTAATGAACCCCGGGATCGCGTCTTGTTTCACGGCCAGGTCCGGTACCCACCAGGAATGGATCACATCGGCTGAGGTCATTAGAAAACGGATTTTCTTATTGACGGGGACGACCACCGGGTTGTCTACCTCAAGTAGATAGTTTTCTCCCTTGGCGGCTTTGTTGGCAATCTCATCCCGGTCCGTGGAAAGGCTGCTGAAAAAACTGATGTCGTCTTCCAAATAGTCATATTTCCATTTCCACTGGTAGCCCGTGATCTTGATGGTCAGCTCTGCGTTCCGGGTGTCTTCCAGGGCCAGCAGGGTTTTGGTGGCAGGGACGGCCATCGCTACTAGAATCACGAACGGGATGGTGGTCCAGATGATTTCCACGGTGGTGCTTTCGTGGAAATCGACAGCGACAGCGCTCTTTGATTTGCGGTGATAGAAAATGGAGTAAATCATTGTTCCAAACACCGCAATGCCGATCACAACGCAGATCCAGAAAATCAGCATGTGCAGGTCGTAGATATCATGGCTGATCGGTGTAACTCCCTGGGTCATATTCAGGCCATAATCCGCCAAGACATCGCTGGCCCCAACGGTCAGGCCGACTACGCCTGTTCCACCGACCGGATTGTTCAACTTATTCACCAAGCACTCTCCTAATCTCTATTTCGAATTCCTTGCACCGAATAAAATAACTTGTGTATGGTCCTGCCGCGGGAGAATCACCATTATTTCGCCGGCCACCTATTTTCGTTCTGTGCCCGCAGAAAAAATCCCGCTTCCGCGCTTGCAGTCATCGGGGTCACTCACAAGAAAACGCGGACACCATCCACAGACCAACACAAGCAAACCTACCGACCGTGGTTACTGACAGTGTAGATTGCAGTGGTGCAGATTATCGTTTGGAAAATGATGGTGCCTGTTACCGGCAAGGAGTGATTCGGCCACAATGCGAAAAGGAGTTCCCGGGCCTTCGGTATCATGCAGTATAACGACCACCATTCTTCGCCCGGGCTGCGCAACCATCATGCCACATGCATTCGTCCACCGGGCGCGTAATGCTACCTTATGCACTGCATTGGCGCAAGAAAATCAAGGGGAAAAGCCATTAGATTAAAGGGGTTACCGCCACGGCTTAAATAGATTTTATGGCTGGGCTAAATCGTATGACTTGTATCTTCAGTACCTATCCAGTTGCGCAAAAATTAGAGTTGGTCTAACCCTGGGGCCTGGAAGTGTCTTACGATCTTCTCCGGT
>JAZFSS010000008.1:0-3028 GCA_036446275.1 Gammaproteobacteria bacterium
GGAGGCCCCGGCGTACGTACCGATGCGGCCATTTACACGGGCTATCCCATTCCTCCCGACTATGACTCCTTGTGCGCGAAGATAACCGTGTGGGCGTTAGGCTGGGAACCGTTATTAAACCGGGCACGTCGCGCCCTCAACGACATGGGTGTTTATGGGGTAAAAACCACGATCCCGTATTTTTTGGAGATTCTAAAGGTGCCTGACTTCATAGAGGGCCGCTTCGACACCGGTTTCGTGGATCAGCATCCGGAGCTCACTCAGTATGCAACACGCCGTTCCAACCGGGAGCTGGCAGCGGTGGTAGCCGCCGCGGTAGCCGGCAGTTTAGGATGTTAATGGAAGCGGCTAATAAATTGGGATTTGAGCGATGCCGAAAGTTCATATAACTGAGGTGGTGTTGAGGGATGCGCACCAATCCCTGATCGCAACGCGGTTGCGTACCGAGGATATGCTTCCAGCATGCGCGCGTCTGGACCAGATCGGTTACTGGTCACTGGAAATGTGGGGGGGAGCAACTTTCGACGCCTGTCTACGATTCTTGAAGGAAGATCCTTGGGAGCGGCTGCGCAAACTGCGTGAGGCATTGCCGAACACGCGCCTGCAAATGCTGCTCAGAGGCCAAAACCTATTGGGTTACCGCCACTATTCGGATGATGTGGTAAGGGCCTTTATACAACGCGTAGCCGATCATGGCATGGACGTGTTTCGCGTCTTTGATGCCCTCAACGACATCCGCAACCTGCAGGTTCCGATCACTGCCGTGAAAGACGCCGGCAAACATGCGCAAGGCACCATTTGCTATACCACTAGCCCGGTACACAGTATTGATCAGTTTGTGGCCATGGCCGGGGAACTGGAATCCTTAGGCTGTGACAGCATTGCCATCAAGGACATGGCGGGGCTGTTGACGCCTATGGTAACGGCACAACTCATGGCGAATCTGACCACCCAGGTAAAAATCCCGGTGCATCTGCATATGCACGCGACGGCCGGGGTTGCGGAAATGTGTCATTTAAAGGCCATTGAAAACGGCTGTTGTCATATTGACACGGCGATTTCAGCCTTCGCAAGCGGCGCCAGCCACCCTCCCACGGAGAGTATGGTGGCGGCACTACAAGAGACCGAATTTGATACCGGGCTGGATCTGGGACTTTTGCAGGAGATCGGTTTTTATTTCCGGGAGGTGCGCAAGAAATATCATCAGTTCGAAAGCGAATCTACGGGGCTGGATACGCGTGTGCAGGTATATCAGGTTCCGGGTGGGATGATTTCCAATCTCTACACTCAATTGCGGGAACAAGGGGCCCTCGGCCGCATGGCGGAGGTGCTGGACGAGATTCCCCGGGTTCGAGAGGATTTGGGCTACCCACCCTTGGTGACTCCCACCTCTCAGATCGTCGGTACACAGGCCTTACTAAACGTAATAACCGGCGACCGTTACAAAACCATCACCAATGAAGTAAAACTCTATTTGCAAGGCCGCTATGGCCGGCCGCCCGGCCGGGTCAATGGTACGGTTCGCCGACAAGCCATCGGCAACGAAGATGTGATTGATACGCGCCCCGCTGAATTACTCAAAAATGAATTGGCTCAGTTGCGGGAAGAAATCGGCGCCCTTGCGCAAAGCGAAGAAGACGTACTGACCTTCGCCATGTTTCCGGAAGTGGGCCGGGAATTTCTGGACCAGCGCAAACAGGGTACCTTGACACCGGAGCCCCTGGAGCCAATTCATAACGGCGCGCAAGACAACAATCGTCGGCCCAGGGAGTTCAATGTTACCTTGCATGGAGAGACGTACCATATCAAGGTAACCGGCACCGGTCATCCTACCCAGGACAAACGGCCCTTTTACATGACCGTAGACGGTGTCCCTGAAGAGATCCTGATGGAGACACTGGAGGAGTTTGCCCCGGAGTCCGGTGATGGCGCCCCGCCCTCACCCGAGGGCAGCCGGCGCCCAAGGGCTACACAACCAGGCCATGTCACGACCTCCATGCCGGGCACCATTATCGAGGTGCTGGTTCATGTGGACGATGTGGTGCAAGCCGGAGACCCGGTGCTGGTCACCGAAGCCATGAAGATGGAAACCGAACTCCAAGCGCCGATTTCCGGAAAAGTGGTCGCCGTGCATGTGGCAAAGGGAGATTCCGTCAACCCCGATGAGACGCTTATTGAAATAAAGGCGGGTTGAAGACGCCGAAAAAAGAAAAAGATGAACCGCCAAGAGCGCCAAGAAAAAATCGTTGCGCGGCCTTTGGCCGCGAAACCCCCCCTTGTAGGACCCGCGCCTCGCGGGGAATTTCTACCGTTCCCGGCGGGGCGCCGGTCCTACTGTCTAGAAAATAAAAAATTCATAGGGCGACCCATGGCCGCCGTTTTTTGGCGTGCATACCTGTGCCGGGCACAAGCAGCACGCCCTATAAATCTTTTTGGATTTTATTCTTACGGCCGTAGGCCGCAGAAATTTCTTTTCTTGGCGCCCTTGGCGGTTCATTCTTTACGGTAATTTAATACCCACCTCAGCCAACATTTGTGTCAGCCGGATCAAAGGTAACCCGATTAGCGCGGTGGGATCATCCCCTTCCATGCGTTCAAATAATGCGATGCCCTGCCCTTCCGAACGGAAGCTCCCGGCACAGTCATAGGGTTGTTCGTATCGTAAATAGCGTTCGATCTGATCATCATCCAATTTACGAAACACGATGTGAAATGGAATCACATCCGACTGCACGTTGCCGCTCGCGGCGTCCAGCAGACACAGGCCTGTTAGAAAAGTCACCCGCGCGCCGGAAAGTTGTCGCAATTGGCTCTTGGCCCTTTCATGGGATCCTGATTTGCCAAGTATCTCGTCGTCAATGACGGCTACCTGATCCGAGCCGATGACCAGCGCGGTATTGTTTTGCCGGCCGCCTGCATATGCCTTGGCCTCCGACAAACGCCGCACCAGTTCTTGCGCGGATTCCCCATCTTGTCGTGTTTCGTCCACCTCCGGTGACAGCACTTCGAAGGGAATGCCCAAGCGCTG
>JAZFSS010000009.1:0-3664 GCA_036446275.1 Gammaproteobacteria bacterium
GATACCCAGATCCCAGCGCAACCTGCATGAGAACCCAGCAAGTAGGGCTCAGTGGGCATCAACTCGGACATCTCTTTAGCCGGATCGATGTTTTCACCGGCCCAGACACCGCACTGACCAATGGTCATATCCAGAAAGTCTTCCCAAGCCTCGGCTTCGAGATGCTTGATCTCTTTCGGCGTCATGGTTTCCGCCAGCTTGGCAAGTGCCGTGGGCGTATCCATGAAGATGGGGCCGCGACCTTCTTTCATCTCATGCAGCATGAGGTGGTTACGCAGACAGGTACCCATCTTTTGGCCTTCGGCGTACTTGTCGTAACCGGCATCCACCAACAGATGCGCGTTCCTCTCCTGGTAGTCTTCACCCATGGCGTTCATGGCCTTGGCCTTGAAGAGCAAGAACCAGGCGCCGACCGGACCATAACCGTCCTTGAAACGGGCAGGCACGAAACGATTTTCCATCAGGGTCAACTCCGCGCCCGCCTCGGCGGCCATGGAGTAAGTGGAACCCGCGTTCCAGACCGGGTACCAGGCACGACCGCCGCCTTCACCCACGGAACGGGGACGGAACACGTTCACGGCACCGCCACAGACCAGCAGACAACACTTGAATTTGTAAATAAACACCTTGTCTTCGCGGACGGAAAATCCGGCGGCACCGGCAACCCGGCTGGGATCGTTCTTATCGTTGATCAAACGAACGATGAAAATACGTTCCTGGATGCGCTCGATACCGAGGGCCTTTTTGGCCGCTTCGGCGACGATCCACTTGTAGGATTCGCCATTGATCATAATTTGCCATTTACCCGAACGCACCGGCTTACCACCCGCAGCGAGTGTCTTGCCTTCATCTCCCGGTTGTTTCCATATCGGTAGGCCCCACTCCTCGAAGTGGTGTACGGAATCATCCACATGGCGGCCCACGTCGTAGACCAGGTCTTCACGGGTAATGCCCATCAGGTCGCCACGCACATAACGCACGTAGTCGGCCGGGTCGTTATCACCCATGTAAGTGTTGATCGCGGACAGGCCCATGGCCACGGCGCCGGAGCGATCCATGGCGGCTTTGTCGACTAATTTAATTTTCAGGTCGACACCCTGCGCCTTGGCCGCTTCCGCCCAGCGCATGATTTCAAAAGCGTTGCCGCAGGCAGCCATGCCTCCACCGATGATGAGGATGTCGACTTCTTCTTCGACCACTTCGGGGTTACCAAATCCGTACTCAGACATAATTCTTGCCTCTCTATCTCTTTACTGATCCAGGCCTATTGGCCTGGAATGCAAAAATAAAACCCGATCTCGACCCGCTAGGCGGTCGCGAACTGACCCATGTCACAGGCATGAGTGTTCTTAGTGAACAACGTGGAGTGATCGGTAATTTCATCGAATTCCGCGCTTGGCTTGCTCTGATACGGATCGATAGAACCTTCCGGTGTGGTGCGAATCGGGAACTTAAAGCGCTTCATGGTGCCGTTACGGAACTTGATGGTCCACATGATGGAGTCGGTGCCACGCAATGGCTGCACCGAGGCACCCAAGGGCACGATATCCGCATAGTGACGACACTCAATGGCCTGCTGCGGGCAAATCTTCACACAGGAGTAACATTCCCAGCATTGCTCCGGCTCCTGGTTGTAAGCCTTCATGGCATGGCCCGTAACAGAGCCGTCCTTGTCGAGCATCATCAGGTCATGGGGACAGATGTACATGCAAGCAGTCTTGTCCTGACCCTTACAGCCATCGCACTTATCAGTACGCACAAAAGTAGGCATTGTTTTCTCTCCGTCTAAATTACAACAGCAGTTGTCTTTTTTCGCCGCTATACAAATTCCGCGTTAGCAACGAGTACTAAAAATTTACCGGGCGGAATGGCCCGCCATTTTGATCTCCACCTTTTCGTCTGCCTGCAAGCCTGCGTAGTACTTACGCAAAATGGTCAGCACTTCAGGCCGACTGAAGTTATCGGGTACTTCGTCGTTTTCTGACAGGGCTTTTCGCAACTTCGTGCCGGATAGGAGTAGCCGGTCTTCTGCATCATGGGGACAGGTCTTCATGGATGCCATGCTGCCACACTTGTAACACCAGAAGGTCCAGTCAATCTTGAGGGGCTTGGTTTCCAGCGCATCGGCCGGGATTTCATCGAAGATATGATGGGCATCAAAGGGGCCGTAGTAGTCGCCGACGCCGGCATGGTCACGGCCCACGATTAGGTGGGAACAACCATAGTTTTGCCGGAACAAGGCATGCAACAGCGCCTCACGGGGACCTGCATAGCGCATATCCAAGGGATAACCCGCCTGTATCACAGAGTTGTCCACGAAATATTTTTTAATCAGGGTACCGATGGCCTCGCTACGCACATCAGCAGGGATATCGCCGGGCTTTAATTTACCCAGTAGCGAGTGAATCAACAGACCGTCACAAATTTCGACCGCGATCTTGGCAAGGTATTCGTGGGAGCGGTGCATGGGATTGCGGGTTTGAAATGCAGCCACTGTACTCCAGCCATTGGCTTCGAACTGCGCCCGGGTCTGAGCCGGAGTCATAAACTGGTCTCCATACTGCTCCGGAAATCCGCCTTGGGATAATACTTTGACCGGACCGGCCAGATTGACATCGCCCTGATCCATCACCATCTTCACCCCGGGATGCTCCTCATCCGTGGTCTTGTACACCATCATGCATTCATGCTTTTTGTCGACGCTGTACTTTTCCGTTACCGTCATAGTGGCGAGAATCTCGCTGCGCTCCGGGTCGAACAGCGCAACATCGTCGCCTTCTTTTATGCCTTTAGCAGTGGCTTCATCGGTGGATAAGGTAATGGGAATCGGCCAGAACAACCCGCTGGCCATTTTCATACCATCGCAAACGCCTTGCCAATCCGCACGGGTCATGAATCCGTCCAGGGGCGTAAATCCGCCGATGCCCAGCATGACCAAATCGCCGGCCTCCCGGGACGAAACATTGACCTTGGGTAAACTCGCCGCGCGCGCTACCTCGGCCACCAGGGCATCACCTTCAATTAGTAGGGGCTTTAGTTCACTCGCCCCGTGGGGATTGACTAATTTTGACATGGGACCGTATCACCTTATCTTTATGGTACCTGTTGATACTGCTAATTATTAATTGCTAATTGTTAATTGCACATGTGGGGGAGGAGGAGGGCGCCAACAACGGCTTAATGTCACAGCCTGACGCTTTAGGATACGACCCTCCACAGGGCAGGGTTAATTACCTTATCGGTTTGACCATTGAAATCCAAGTGGTTTTATCTTAAGCGCCCATAAATCCCTCTTATTATCTTTCTGATAGGGAAAATATCTATTAACTTATTGATTTGAATCAAAAGAAAAAACTGCGTAAGCACTAGGCTAATTGACGGAACCCATTACGATCAGGTTATGTAAGCCCTTGTTGCCGGTGGCTATCCCGCAGCTGCCATGAATCAAAGAGTGCCTGGTACCGGGCCGGCTGCAGGCGACCAACGGACTGATGGGCGATATTTACCAGACGACTCGTTGCGAAACCTGCGCAGTTAACCATATAGTTAGACATTATGAGCCAAGCCTTAGTCGATCGATTCGGCCGGACCATCGAATACCTGCGGTTGTCGGTTACGGATCGCTGTGACCTAAGATGCAGCTACTGCCTCCCAAAAGGTCACC
>JAZFSS010000010.1:0-2963 GCA_036446275.1 Gammaproteobacteria bacterium
ATTGTAATCGTGGTGATGGATTTTATAGCCCAAGTTCAGGCGCATATGATGTCGCACCAATACGAAGGCATGATGAAAAAAGCTAACTTGAAAACCTCGGGGCGCGCGGGATTGATAAGATAACGCTGGGTCGATTGAATCCAGGACCATCGCTAAACATTTGGCAGCTAATGTCTAAGGAAGCTCCGATATAAATTGACAAAACGCTGTCATTGCGAGCGTAGCGCGGCAATCTCATACTATGGAACCAGTAACATGAAGATTGCCACGTCACTTTGCCCATAGAATCCCTTCGGGCTTCATTATGGGTACCTTACCCTTTGGGTCAAGGCATCCTCGCAATGACGAATAAATCAGAGGTTCCCTAAAGGTACAGTTATGAAGGTACGAGCATCGGTAAAGAAACTTTGTCGCCACTGCAAGATCGTGCGCCGTAATGGCGTGGTCCGAGTGATTTGCAAGGATGGGCGCCATAAACAGCGTCAGGGTTGAGGGCGTTTCTTCCTAACTATATGTTTTATAAGAAAAATTATGAGGCTATTCCAGGAACGATAGACCTATTCCGCGTTGAACTTACGACGAAAACGGGTTAAACTTTCCTGTTTACGTAAATCACTTTACATCATTATCCAGGCTCCAGGGGAACACCGTAAATGGCCCGCATCGCAGGCATCAATATTCCAGTGCATCAGCACACGGAAATCGCACTGACGGCGATCTATGGAATCGGCCGTAACAGTGCAAAAAAAATCTGCACCCAAAGCGGAATTAAGCCGAGCAGTAAGATTAAGGACCTCACTGAGGCGGAGTTGGATTCCCTTCGCGCCGAAGTAGCCAGTTTTACTGTTGAAGGAGATTTACGCCGTACGGTATCGATGAACATAAAGCGTTTAATGGATCTCGGCTGTTATCGTGGTGTGCGTCATCGTAGGGGGCTTCCCTTGCGTGGTCAGCGTACCAGGACTAATGCGCGTACTCGCAAGGGGCCGCGCCGTCCCATTCGAAAATAGTATCTATTTTTTACTAATTTTTAAGGACTACTAAACATGGCAAAACCGGCTGCCCGCGCCACCAAGAAAAAGGTAAAGAAGGACGTTGTAGATGGCGTTGCGCATGTCCATGCATCTTTTAACAACACCATCATCACCATAACGGACCGCCAAGGAGACACCTTGTGCTGGGCCACCGCCGGTGGCTCCGGGTTTCGTGGTTCGCGGAAGAGTACGCCTTTTGCGGCGCAAGTAGCGGCGGAGCGGGTAGGTAAGATAGCCCAGGAATTCGGCATGAAAAATATAGAGGTGATGGTAAAAGGACCAGGTCCGGGCCGTGATTCGGCGGTGCGTGCACTCAATAATCAGGGCTTCCGCATCACGAACATAACCGATGTGACCCCTATTCCTCATAATGGGTGCCGGCCGCCAAAACGACGTCGTGTTTAAGTAGATTTAAAATAATGGCTAAATATCTAGGTGCTAAATGTCGTTTATGCCGCCGGGAAGGGGGTAAACTCTTTTTGAAGGGAGAAAAGTGCTACACCAGCAAGTGCGCGATTGAAAACCGCGCCTTTCCACCGGGGCAGCATGGACAACGTCGGCAGAGGCTGTCGGACTACGCTACCCAATTAAGAGAAAAGCAAAAAATGCGCCGTATCTACGGTGTGCTGGAGCGGCAGTTTCGGGGTTACTATAAGCGGGCGGCCCAAAATAAAGGGTCTACTGGTGAAAATCTACTGCAGTTTTTAGAATGCAGATTGGACACTGTGGTGTATCGAATGGGATTTTCCTCGTCGCGTACAGAGGCCCGCCAGTTGGTACGGCATAATGGCATCACGGTAAATGAGGGCAAAGTAAACATTCCTTCTTACCAGTTAAAACCGGCTGATGTAGTGGCAGTGAGCGAGAAGGCTCATGCCCAACTGCGCGTTCAGGCAGCCTTAGAGCTTGCGGAGCAACGCGGGTTCGCCGACTGGGTGGATGTGGATGTAAAGAAAATGCAAGGTGTTTTCAGAGTACGACCAGAGCGTAGCGACCTCTCGCCGGAGATTAGTGAGCAGTTGGTCGTAGAACTTTATTCCAAATAGGCCTGAAGCCGAGGAACTTTCCATGCAGGCTAACGTTAGCGAATTCCTTCAACCGCGCATTGTTGATATCCAGAATATTTCGGACCAGCACGCCAAGGTCACCATTGAGCCGCTTGAGCGGGGATTTGGCCATACTCTTGGTAATTCATTGCGCCGGATTTTATTGTCTTCCATGCCCGGTGCGGCAATAACAAGGGTGGAGATTCAGGGAGTACTCCATGAGTATTCCACGATTGAAGGTGTGCAAGAAGATGTGATCGGTATAATGCTTAACCTAAAAGGGGTATCGATCCGAATGCATGGCCGTGACGAGGCATCCTTAACTTTGAAGAAGAAAGGACCTGGGGTCGTACTCGCCAGCGATATTACCCTGGACCATGATGTTGAAATAGTTAACCCCGAACATGTAATTGCGAACCTCACCAAAACCGGTGAATTGCAAATGACGATTAAGGTGGCCAAGGGTCGAGGTTACGTGCCGGCGACCCAACTTGCCGTGACAGAAGGCGAGGATAGGCCCATTGGCTCGTTACTACTTGACGCCTCGTACAGTCCGGTTTCACGGGTAAGTTACGGAGTGGAAAGCGCGCGCGTGGAGCAACGCACGGATTTGGACAAGTTGATCATTGATATCGAAACCAACGGTACCATTGATCCTGAGGAAGCAATCAGGCGTGCCGCGACTATCCTGCAGCAGCAATTATCCGTGTTTGTGGAACTCCAGGGCAAGGAAGAGGAACTGCCCGATGCCGGACAGTCGGACATCGACCCGATCTTGCTACGCCCCGTCGACGACCTGGAGCTTACTGTCCGTTCGGCAAATTGCCTAAAAGCGGAAAGCATATATTTTATTGGCGACTTGATTCAGCGTACGGAAGTGGAA
>JAZFSS010000011.1:0-2543 GCA_036446275.1 Gammaproteobacteria bacterium
AAGCGATGGGTGTTCCTCCCCTCTCTTTAGCTTCATTTTAAATACTGTCAAACTGACCCACTATCCCCTGGCGGGAGCCGCCGAGAGTAACGGCATGCTATGGGGTATGAGCTGCTCCGATAGCAAAAAAATGAATATCAAAGAATTCCAACGTCGTCGAAGACAGCTGATGCGAATGATGGGGCCCGGCTCTATCGCGATACTGCCGGCTGCACCGGAACGAATTCGCAACCGGGATGTGGAATATCCCTACCGTGCTGACAGTGACTTTTTTTACCTGACCAGCTTTCCGGAACCCGACGCAGTGGCGGTACTGATACCCGGCCGGAAACATGGCGAGTTCATTCTGTTCTGTCGTGACCGTGATCCTACCATGGAAGCTTGGACCGGACCGCGGGCCGGGCCGGAGGGCGCCTGTGAAAAATATGGGGCCGACGATGCGTTCCCGATCGGCGATATCGACGACATCCTGCCCGGGCTGCTGGAAGGCCGGGACCGGGTGTTCTATACCATGGGTTGCCATCCGGCCTTTGATACTCGGATTATCGGTTGGGTTAATCGGATACGGGCCGAGGGCCGTGCGGGTCAGCGCGCACCGGGGGAGTTTGTTTCCCTGGAGCATCTGCTGCATGACATGCGCCTGTATAAAAGCAGGGCTGAAGTGGCGGCTATGCGAAAAGCGGCGCGCATTTCCATACAGGCCCACCGGCGCGCCATGAGGGAATGCAGGCCCGGCATGATGGAATATGAATTGGAAGCGATATTTGCCTATGAGTTTCGGCGTCGTGGCATGGAGTCGGCCTACTCTCCCATTGTCGGTGGTGGCGCAAATGGTTGTGTACTCCATTACACCCGCAACAACGATCCCCTCAATGACGGTGAACTGGTACTGATTGATGCCGGTGCCGAGTATGAATGCTATGCGTCGGACATCACCCGCACCTTTCCTATCAACGGCCGCTTTAATAATGCCCAACGGGCCATCTATGAATTAGTGTTGAGTGCCCAGCAGGCGGCTATTGAAAAGGTGCGGCCGGGGAATCATTGGAATGATCCCCATGATGCCGCGGTGCGAGTACTAACCCGCGGCATGGTGAAGCTTGGCTTATTAAAGGGCAAGTCCACGCAACTGATCAAAAAGCAAGCCTACCGCAAGATCTACATGCACCGTACCGGGCACTGGCTGGGTATGGATGTACATGACGTTGGAGATTACAAGGTAGGCGGCGAGTGGCGAGTGCTGGAGCCGGGCATGACCCTTACCGTGGAGCCGGGATTGTATATACCGGCGGGTTGCAAGGGAGTGGCCCGCAAGTGGTGGAACATAGGCGTGCGCATTGAGGATGACGTATTGGTTACTAAGAACGGCAATGAAGTGCTGACCAAAGCTATACCCACTGATCCCGACGAAATAGAAGACCTGATGGCAAGCTAACAACGATGGACGCCGATTTTGACGTGCTGATTATTGGTAGTGGGATGGTAGGCGCCAGTTTGGCTTGTGCCTTGGCTGAGCAACCGCTACGGGTCGGTGTCGTGGAGGCGGTCCCTCTTACAGTGACGGCGCAGCCTGGCTATGACGATCGTGCCATCGCCCTGGCGCAAGGCACCCAGCGAATCTTTTCGACCCTCGGCATCTGGGACCGTTTGGCCGTCTCGGCCACCCCCATTCATCAGATCCATGTTTCAAACCGCGGACGTTTTGGGTTCACGCATCTGGACCGGAAAGAGGAAGGCGTTGAGGCCTTGGGTTACGTGGTACCCGCGCGCGCCATTGGCAACGCGCTCATGGCTAGCCTGAAGCGGCAATCGGCAGTGGAATTATTGTGTCCAGCCCAGTTGGAGCGATTGGATATCACAAACGAGGGTGCCAACATCAACTTGTCCATAAATGGCACCAGCCGCCAAGTGACTACGCGTCTGGTAGTGGCCGCGGATGGAGCCAAGTCTGCGGTGCGCGAACAATTGGCGATGCCTGTGGACGACTGGAACTATGGTCAAACGGCGGTGGTGGCCAACCTGACTACGCAACTGGCCAACCGGAACATTGCATTTGAACGCTTTACCGACACTGGTCCTTTGGCGGTGCTACCGATGGGAGAGCACCATTGCACGGTGGTCTGGACCATCGACAATGATCGCGTGGCAGCGGTGCTTGATTATAGCGACGAGGAGTTTATCGCACACCTGCAGGAATGCTTTGGTTATCGATTGGGCCGCTTGCATAATCCAGGTACACGCCGGGCCTATGAGCTTCGATTGGTGCGCGCCAGGCATCCGGTACAGGCGCGAGTTGCGCTAATTGGCAATGCAGCCCACACCCTGCATCCTATTGCCGGACAAGGTTTCAATCTGGGTGTCCGTGATGTAGCTGCACTAGCGGAAGTGCTGGTGGACGCGGCACGTAACGGTGTGGACGTTGGCAGTGACGAAGTACTAAAGCGTTACGCCGAGTGGCGAACGCGGGACCATAACAGGGTCGTTGCGTTTACCGACGGTCTAATCCGGCTTTTCACCAATCCACTTACCGGCGTGGCGGTGGC
>JAZFSS010000012.1:0-4146 GCA_036446275.1 Gammaproteobacteria bacterium
AGACCCAGTAATTGGTGAAGTACTGGTCAAGATATTCGAGGACGAAGGTGCCCGGGTGTTATTGCATACCCTTCCCGATTCGGTGACGCACGATGGTAAGGAATTTATCCTGGCTTCAAAAGTTGGGGAGATTCGAGGTGATCGGTTACTGGTCGCCACCGGTCGCCGGGCGAATACCGAGCGACTGGATCTCGATAGGGCCGGCGTTAAAATCAGCTCAAACGGCGCCATCGTTATTGATGATCACATGCGTACCTCGGTGGAACATATCTATGGGGCCGGTGACTGTACCAACCAGCCGCAGTATGTCTATGTCGCCGCGGCGGCCGGCACGCGCGCCGCCATCAATATGACCGGCGGTGATGTAGCGCTGGACCTGACCGCCATGCCCGCGGTGGTGTTCACCGAACCGGCGGTGGCAAACGTTGGGCTTACTGAACAACAGGCCGACGACAAGGGCATTGATACCGATTCGCGCACGCTGAATCTGGAACATGTGACGCGTGCGTTGGCGAACTTTGATACCCATGGTTTTATCAAACTGGTAACGGAGAAAGACAGTGGCCGCCTGATCGGCGCCCAGGTACTGGCAGCCGAAGCGGGTGAAGTTATCCAGACTGCCGCATTAGCGATCCATAGCCGGATGACAGTCGATGAACTGGCCGGACAGTTGTTCCCCTACCTGACGATGGTGGAGGGTCTTAAATTGTGCGCACAGACTTTCAGCAAAGATGTAACACAGTTGTCCTGTTGTGCGGGGTGAACTAACCCTGGATGACCTGGTTACTCGGTTGCTACCGTCTTTGCCCGTGCTTGATGCTAGAGAGCAAACGGTTTCTATAAAGATTCTCCAGCTACTTGCCAGTGGGATCCCTGTATCACGGCAGCAGCTCGCAGACAGCCTTAATATGCCGGTAGAGGCGGTTACTGATATGCTTGGCCGCTGGTGGGGCGTCTATTACGACGAGCAGGGACGGGTCACCGGATACTGGGGGCTTACACTCAACCCGACACAACATCGCATCCAGCTAAATGGGCAAACGCTGTACACTTGGTGTGCCTGGGATACGTTATTTCTTCCGAGGTTGCTCCATAGGACGGTACAAATAGAATCCCGCTGCGGGCAGACGAACAACGGGGTACAACTGACGCTTGGTCCGGAAGGGCCGGAAAACATCCAACCAACCGGTGCGGTAATATCTTTTCTGGTCCCGGATTCGCATGATGTAAAAGACAATATCGTTGCGCACTTCTGCCACTTCGTCTATTTTTTTGAATCAATGAGTGCCGGTTTGGAATGGACAGCGCAAAGACCGGATACGTTTCTTCTGAGCATTAACGATGCGTATACGCTGGGTAAAACGATCAACGCAAGCCTTTATCCGGATATTCAGTATTGACAGAAAACGATATCGATTTATTTCCATGCGCTAAATAGCTATGAAAGAGACCGGGCTGACCATCGGCAAACTGGCGCAGCAGGCCGGCGTCAATGTAGAGACCATCCGCTATTACCAGCGAGTCGGACTGATACAGGAACCCATCAAACCACTGGAAGGTTATCGGCGTTACCTGCCCGAGACGGTCAACCGTGTGTGTTTTATCAAACGTGCCAAGGGACTCGGCTTTACCTTAAAAGAAATCGCGGACCTGCTTACGCTGGAGGATGGTCATTGCCAGGAAGTCCGGGAGCTGGCTGAGCATAAGCATAGGTTAATTACACAACGCATGGACGATTTGCGGGCAATGCAGTCTGCATTAGCCAAACTGATTAAGCAATGCAAGCGTAACAAAGATGAGCGCGCGGTCTGCGCAATTATCGATACGCTTACTCGATCTAAAATTGATTGACCTAGATCAATTACTATACAGACTTCCCTTATAGACTCTATACATGCAAGTGTCGAGTGCCAGGGAACCAGAGTCTTCAATAATATCTGTATACAATGGCTGGTAATTCCCGCAATAAGCATAGAGGTAGATGGACCCATTCACTATCGCGCCTAATAGCTTACTCACCATGGCTTTTGTTAGCGGCCGCTTTTGTCTCCGGAATTATCTTTTGGGGCGGTTTTAACTGGAGCATGGAGCTAACCAATACCGAGTCATTCTGTATCTCTTGCCATGAGATGCGGGATAATGTGTATCTGGAATACAAGAATTCAACCCACGCGAGCAATCAGAGTGGCGTCCGCGCGTCCTGTCCGGACTGTCACGTTCCCAGGGAATGGGTACACATGTTTGTTCGAAAGATCTTTGCGACAAATGAACTGTTTCACCATTTTGTCAATCCCATCAACACTCGGGAGCAGTTTCTAGAAAGACGCTTAGAGCTTGCAGAAATTGTGTGGCGCAATATGCGGCGAACTAATTCCAGGGAGTGCCGAAACTGTCATAGTCTCGACACCATGAACCTCAATAATCAAGGAAACGTTGCACGTGACAGACACCGCGAGGCTCTTTCCTCGGGCGCAACTTGCATTGACTGTCATCAAGGGATCGCTCACGAACTCCCGGAAGCGTTTCTGGAAGAAGAGCACCTTCGTTATGAACGTGAAGACGTGGCGTGCTCACAATGCCACGCCCGTATTGCCCGCCCGCCTGAAGGTGATGACTGGTGGGAATAAGAATGCGGCCCAAGGGTGGGATCCC
This sequence comes from Gammaproteobacteria bacterium, assembly GCA_036446275.1. Classification (GTDB taxonomy): domain Bacteria; phylum Pseudomonadota; class Gammaproteobacteria; order JAZFSS01; family JAZFSS01; genus JAZFSS01. Next base: position 2,653 of record JAZFSS010000012.1, read on the forward strand.
GAACCTACCACCCCCCAGCTGAACCGAACTCATTTCCAAGCGCCGAGAGATTCCCATATTTATTAGGGTTATTACGCGTACGGCATGCAAAACATCGCGCCACGCTGCTGTCCTGATGCTGAACCAAAGCATTTTTTGACCTGTGTCAAGGCGCAAAAATCCGAGTACGCAGAAAATGGTGTGTTTTCCTATGATCAACGGAGGTGACCAGATGCCGCGTCCCAAACGAATATTGTACGTGCTGGCCGGAATAACGGTACTAATTGCCGGACTGCCATGGTCCTTGCCTGCCGCTGATACGGCGGCCATCAAACAGGGCGAGGCGCTCTTCACTCAAAACTGTGCCTTATGCCACCAAGCGGATGCCATCGGCAAACCCGGATTTGCCCCGTCTCTCACGAATAAAGAATTCCTAAGCATCGCGTCTGACAAGTTCATCATGGGCACCATCCGTGATGGACGCACGGGTACCGGCATGCCGCCGTTTGCACATTTGGGCCGGCAAAAGATCAAGGCAATCGTTACCTACCTAAGGTCTTATGCAAAACTGCCTGATCGTTCGGTAAGCGTAGACGCTCAAAAGACCTCCCAGGGTGACCCACGACTCGGTAAGTTGTGGTTCGACCAGATCTGTTCCACCTGCCATGGCGTCAAAGGTGACGGCTATGTAGCAGGTGGTACTGGTACGGCGATCGGCAAAATAGGGTTCCTCAGCTCCGCAACGGACGGCTTTATCCGCACCACCGTTAAAGAGGGTCGCTCCAATACACGCATGCTCGGTTTCCAGGGCGCCGATGGGCTGGCCGATATGACGGACCAGGAAATTGATGATGTCATTGCCTATCTGCGCAGTTTGCCGAACCGGTAACCGGAGGAAAGAGATATGAAACGCTTCAAGGTAACACGACGGAATTTCATGAAAGGCAGCGCCTTTATTACCGGCTCGGCTGCCGGCGCCGGATTGTTTGTTGGCGAAAACCCGGAACTGGAAGCGGCCCCGCTTTCGTCGGGACAGGCACAAGCAACCCGCACCACCGCCCTTGCCCAGTGTCCCTACTGCGGCGTGGGTTGTGGCACCGTCATCCAAGTGGAAAACGGCAAGATCGTTTCCATGCGCCCGGACAAAGACCACCCTACAAATTACGGCCTGCAATGCATCAAGGGCCTGACAGCGGCGGAACCCATTTATGTCGATCGCATGGAGGGCGATTCCTACGTCCGGAAAGATGTCTGGGCCGAGTGGAAGAAACCGGGACACGGTGATCTGGGTTATATCACCAAGACCAAGGGTTCTTTCGACGAGGAACATTTCGTGCGCGTACCCTACCACGACGCATCAAAAATGGTGTCCCACAAGATCGCTTACTTCGCCAAAAAATACGGCGGCAACTCCATTGCGTTGTACGGTTCCGGACAACTGACCATGGAAGGGCAGTATCTTGAGAACCTGTTTATGAAGGGTGTACTGGGTTCCAACACCATCGAAGCCAATGC
>JAZFSS010000013.1:0-9000 GCA_036446275.1 Gammaproteobacteria bacterium
CTGTTCTATCGCATGGGAGACTTTTATGAACTGTTTTACGATGACGCCCGCCGTGCCTCGAAGTTATTGGACATTACACTAACCAGCAGGGGCCAGTCGGCCGGCGCACCGATCCCCATGGCCGGAATGCCCGTACACGCAGTAGAGCAATACCTGGCGAAGCTGGTCCGGCTGGGGGAGTCCGTGGCGATCTGCGAGCAAATCGGCGATCCAGCCAAGGGCAAAGGCCCGATGGAGCGCAAGGTGGTGCGGATCGTGACCCCCGGCACCCTGACCGATGAGGCCCTGTTACAAGGGCAGCAGGACAACCTGTTGGTGGCTTGCCATCAATCGGGCAACCAGTTCGGGCTGGCAGTCCTGGACCTGGCGGGCAGCCGGTTTATCGTGCAACAAGTAGAGGGAGAGGAGGCGCTTATTAGTGAGTTGGAACGGCTTCAGCCGGCGGAACTGCTGATCAATGAAGCCTCGACCGTACCCTCAGAGTTGGCGCAAAGATATACCACGAAAAGGCTGCAACCCTGGCATTTTGATCGGGACAGTGCAACACGCCAACTGTGTGATCAATTCGGAACCCGTGACTTGAGCGGATTTGGCTGTGAGGGGTTTCCCGCCGCCGTGGCCGCGGCAGGGGGGCTGCTGCAGTACGTAAAAGATACCCAATGCGGCGCCCTGCTACACCTGCGCGGATTGTCGGTGGAGCATCGGGAAGACAGCGTTATTTTGGACGCAGCCAGCAGGCGCAATCTGGAATTAGTGCACGCATCTACCGGCAACGACGATCATACCCTTGCAGGCATCCTGGACCACGCCGCCGGCGCCATGGGCAGCCGGCTATTACGCCGCTGGATCAATCGTCCTATTCGGGATCACCGCAAACTGCAAGGACGACACCAGTGCATTGCGGCCATCATCTCGGAAAACCGCTATGAGGCGCTGCACAATATCTTGGGTGAGATGGCGGATCTGGAACGGATCCTGGCGCGAATCGCCCTGAAATCGGCGCGGCCCAGGGACCTGGGCGGACTTCGGGATAGCCTGGCCAGCCTGCCCGTGCTGCATGACAGTCTGCGCAAGATCGATGATCCCCTGGCGCAGCAGCTTATGGAGCGAATCGGGGTGCATCCCGAGGTACTGGACCTGTTACGGCGCGCAATCCTGGAGACACCGCCGGTGCTGATTCGCGATGGCGGCGTTATCGCGCCGGGCTTTAATGCCGAGCTGGATGAACTGCGTTCCCTCAGCGAACATGCGGATCAGTTTCTGGTGGACCTGGAAACCCGGGAGCGGGAACGCACCGGTATCAAGACGCTAAAAATCCGTTATAACAAGGTGCACGGCTTCTATATCGAAGTCAGTCGTGGTCAAGCCGGCAAGGTGCCCGACGATTATCAACGCCGGCAAACCTTAAAAGGCGCGGAACGTTTTCTCACACCCGAACTAAAGGCCTTTGAGGAAAAGATATTGAGCGCCCGGGAACGGGCGCTGGCAAGGGAAAAGGCCTTGTATGAAGGACTCCTGGAAGAGTTGCAGGATCACTTACAGGACCTGCAAATCTATGCCGAAGCCATCGCCGAATTGGATGTACTGAACACCCTGGCGGAACGTGCCGTTTGCCTGGATCTACGACGCCCGGAATTTCGGGAGGAACCGGGCATCATCATTCGCGCCGGGCGCCACCCGGTGGTGGAACAGGTGTCGGACACGCCCTTTGTGCCCAACGACCTGGAGATCCGGGACGATCTGCGTATGTTGGTGATAACTGGGCCGAACATGGGGGGAAAATCCACGTATATGCGCCAAACAGCATTGATCGTGATAATGGCCCATATGGGCAGTTTTGTCCCAGCCGAGGAGGCCGTGATCGGGCCTGTCGACCGTATTTTCACTCGTATCGGCGCCTCGGACGACCTCACCGGGGGCAGGTCCACCTTCATGGTGGAGATGACCGAAACCGCCAATATCCTCCACAATGCGACGCGGCAAAGTCTGGTGCTAATGGACGAGATCGGGCGCGGCACCAGTACCTATGACGGGCTCTCCCTTGCCTGGGCCTGCGCCGCTGACCTGGCAAATCGCGTCGGCGCCATTACCCTGTTTGCCACCCATTACTTCGAACTGACTGCCTTGGCGGAACACTATCCGGGCATCGCCAACGTGCACCTGGATGCCATGGAACATGGCGAACGGATCGTGTTCCTGCATCGGGTAAAGCCCGGTCCCGCGGATCGCAGCTACGGCCTGCATGTGGCCGCCCTGGCGGGGATTCCACAGCCGGTCTTACAACAGGCCAAAGAGCAGCTTGAGCGGCTGGAGCAACGACCCGTAGCGGTTGCCGGAGAGCCCCCGCGGCAAGACCAAATGAACCTGTTCGTGGCACCGGGAGCGTCTGCACTGGCGCAGGCGATGGACGGCATCGACCCCGAGACGTTGACACCGCTGCAGGCCCTGGAAGTGTTGTTTACATTGAAACGACAGGTTTCAGATAACGGATAATCGTTGCGCTGCTACGGTTTGATCGAGTGCAGGGCTGCTAGACTACGCGCACAATGGATGGGCGCATTGTCGGTCGCAACCATACAGATTCGACGCGAGGTAGAACATGACCTTTGTTGTGCTTGAAAACTGCATTAAATGCAAATACACCGATTGCGTGGAAGTTTGTCCTGTGGATTGCTTCCATGAGGGTCCAAACATGTTGGTCATTGATCCGGATGAATGTATCGACTGCACCCTCTGCGAACCGGAGTGCCCTGTTGACGCGATTGTGGCGGAAGATGATCTCCCTGCGGACCAAGCACAATTTTTGGAATTGAATGCCGAATTGGCGCAACAATGGCCGGTGCTGACGCAAATGAAGGACGCGCCAACCGATGCCGACGCGTGGGCCGGCAAACCCGACAAGCTGGACCTGTTGGAAAAGTAACCCCTCAGGTGACCCATTCGTCACCCCCGCTACGGCTGATTTCCTACGGCGAAGATCCTGCGCCGATCATCGCCACATGTCTGGTCGAGCGGTTCCGCCGGCGCCTGCCTGACCTTTCTGATGGTGTTGTCCTATTACCCAATATAAGCGCTGTCGCCGGTCAGCGGCGCGGCTTGTTGGCGGAAATCTCGGCCCGTGGCCATGACGGCTTGTTAGGCCCCGTTATCACCACAATGCGTGATTGGGTGGAACAAACGGTTCCCGACCCCCAGCCGGTGGCGGACCGCCACACCAGCGAGTTACTGTTAGTGGAAGCCTTGCAGGGACATACCCAGGTGTTCGGCGATCAAGACCCATGGCGGGTCGCCGACAGCTTGATCCCGCTCTTTGAAGAGTTTGCCTTGCACCAGATTCCGTTACCTGTGGAAGAGTCGGCATTTATTGAGCGACTGCAAGCCGCCTATGGCATCCCCGGACTACCGCCTGCGGCCTTGAGCCGCGAGGCCGCAATCGTGCGCCGGCTTTGGCTGGCGTGGCGGGAACAATTGCAGGCAGAGGGTTTCCTGGATGCCGCTTCCGCATATCTTTACAAGCTAAGCAAGCTCCCCTCCTGCGTATCGGAAGACAACCATATTATCTTGGTGGGTTGTCTATGCCCGGTTGCAGCCGAACGTACACTGATCCGTGAGCTACTGGGCCGGAACCGTTTGGAACTCATCGTGCAAGGCCGTCCCGGCGCAACCGGGATCCATCCCGATGCCGTCATCACATCAATGCTGAGTGGCCTGGAGTTGCCGATCCCGGATAGTCCTGATTTGGAGCCTTATGGATTATTTCTGCATGCCGTGTATCCGCGCCAAGGTCGGTCTCTCAGAGAGCGGGCGCAAACGATCCGGCAATCGGTCCCAAACAGCCCCGTGCGTGCCAATTTCACGGTGTTCGCCGCCGACAGTGCAGAGCAAGAGGCCCACGCCATCGACTTGCAGGTGCGGCGCTGGCTGCTGGAAGGGATTCAACCCATCGGGGTTGTCACAAAAGACCGCAAGCTGGCGCGGCGCCTACGGGCCTTGTTGGAACGCGCCGGCATCCCTCTGCAAGACATGGGGGGTTGGGCATTGTCCACGACCAGCGCCGCCGCCGCAGTGGAGCGCTGGTTGGAAACCGTGGCAGAAGACTTTCATCACGAGCCTCTGTTGGACCTGTTGAAGTCGCCGTTCATGTGTGCCGGCCGAGACCGTGATGCACATCTGAGCACTGTGTACCGCTTGGAACAGGATTTGATTTTGCATGAAAACGTGCCCAGCGGACTGGAGCGGTACCGCCGGCACTTGCGCTATCGGCGCAATCGCCTGCAAGGGTGGTCCGAAACGAGTTGCCAACAAGTGGAACAGCTGCTGGCGTTGCTGGAAACCGCGGCAATACCGCTGCAAGAGGTCCTTAGCGGCCTGCATCCGGCGCCGCGGTTATTGGAACATTTCAGGCAAAGTCTGGAGGCCCTGGGACTGTGGGCCACCCTGGAAGAAGACCTTGCCGGCCGGCAATTGTTGCAACAATGGCAGACCCTCTACAACGCCGCGCAGCGGTACCCAATCGAGTTAAACTGGCTGGATTTCCGCACCTGGATGGGACGTTGCCTGGAAACCCATACCTTTACACCGGTGCAGTCCGCAGGCGCAGTACAGTTACTGACCCTGGCGCAAAGCAGATTCGGCCGGTTCGCCGCTGTCGTCGGGGGCGCCTTTGACCGGCAACACGTACCCGGCCAGGGATCCCAATCCCCATTTTTCAATAACCGTGTGCGGGCCGAACTGGGCCTGCCCACTTGGAGCGATCAGCTGCAACAACGCTTGCATGAGTTCCGCTCCCTGTTGGAATGTGCGCCCCACATACTGCTAACCTGGCGACGAGAGGAAAATGGCGAGCCCCAATCACCCAGCCCGTGGCTGGAGGCCATACAAGTATTTCATGAGTTGGCATACGGCGACGATCTGCAGGACCGGGAGTTGCGCGCGCTGTTGGCAAGACCGGCAAGCCAAGTACAGGCGAGCAGACCGGCCCCCCTGCCCCAGCCCGGCAGCTACCCTACACCCGTGTTACCGGACTCGCTACGTCCACACACGTTATCGGCAAGCTCTCATCAGCGACTGATCGACTGCCCATACCGGTTTTTTGCCGCCGATGGCCTGGGCTTGAAGGCGCCGGAAGCCGTGAAGACTTTGCTGGAAAAATCGGATTATGGTGAACGGATACACCGCTGCTTACAGGCATTTCACGGCAAACTACCGCAGCTGCCCGGTCCCTTTGTGGAGCCGATTACAGCAGCAAACCGGCAGCGCGCCATCGCCCTGCTGACGGAAATAAGCAAGCAGGTATTCGCCCGGGATCTGGAAGATAATTTTATGCATCGGGGCTGGTTACGGCGTTGGGAGACCATAATCCCCCACTACATTGACTGGCAGTTGCAGCGGCAGCGACAGTGGCATGTACAAGCGACCGAGGTAAAAAGGCAAACGAACCTGAGTGCGACCTTAGGTCTACAGGGGCGCCTGGACCGGGTAGATGCAGGGACTCGCGGTGCCGGTATTATCGATTATAAAACCGGTCGCGTACCGGATCAGAAGGATATCGACCATGGCGAAGCCGTGCAGTTGCCTAGCTACGCGCTGTTGCACCCGGGGCCTGTCGAACGGGTGGAATACCTGAGCCTGGCGGCACAGAAGGTAAGCACCGCCGGTTACCTGGAAGGACAGCAACTCGGTGAGTTGCAAGGCGCAATCCAGGCACGGCTAACCCAATTGGTCAGCGCCATGGAACAGGGTAGCGCGCTGCCGGCCTGGGGCGACGATGCTACCTGCAGCTACTGTGAAATGGAGGGCCTGTGCCGGCGGGGATTATGGGTTGAACCGGCAAATGGGATGGTAACTTAAAAACAAAGGGCATACTGCAAGTACACCCTTTGATCCCTCCTTAGTCCCGGCAAATAACGCGTCGGTGTTATGCAACCGGGATCGTCCTTTTAGTGGTCAACATCCTTAGGCAGGCATCATCCCGCCTGCTTCAAGTCCCTATGATCTTTCCCTCCATGGCAGTTTCCTTTTACTTCCTCCCCTTTATATCCAGACGATTGTTCGCACAAAATGGGCGGCGTCACAAGTCCGTCGCTTAGCATCGGAAATGCTATTTCAACATTTTTCCAGCCCCGCAATGCATCATACCAATGGGTCTAATGCTAACGATTCAGCACGTTGTGTCCGGGATACTAGAAACTGCCTTTACTATGCGCCGATTAGATTGTCGACATTTACCTACAAGAAAATCAGCAAATGCTTACAAATAAATTTCCAAGCCTGGCCATAATACAGCGGCTAATTTGACCAACCAGTTGCGCCGTTCGCGCCTTTTTGGCTCTTACCCTGAAATACCGCCACTTTACGGATGTTCTGTTTTCACTCTTATTAGTTTTCTCTACGTTGGAGACGACCCCTCAGTGACCGGCCGCCTGCTATCCATTTTCCAGTACAGCAGTCGCACGGCATCAACGTTCACTTTTCTTTTGAGCTTACAAACTTATCGAAATCGAAGAGTTCAGCAGGACCACTATCGAGTCCTTCCTGGATGGCGCTGCGCAGTAGGGCTTGTTTGGCATCTGGATTCTCATCTTGGAAACGATCGTGAAGGTTAATGCGGATATGTTTGTTCACGTGGGCCACCTCGAATCAGGGTTCATCCGTCCGCCTTAGAACAGCCCTTTTAATATCCCGCAGGACTCTATCAGCATCCTCTTTCAGTTCGTGCGTCCAGAATCTCAACACCAGCCAGTCCAACTCCACAAGCCTCTCGGTTACCTCGCGGTCGCGCTCCACATTACTCTTTAGCTTTTTCTTCCAAAACCGCTTATTAGTAGCTGGAATCGATCCATGAACCGGACAACCGTGCCAAAAGCAACCATCCACAAATACAACAACGCGAGCCGAAACAAATACGATATCAGGTTTACCCGGAAGCTTTGATTTAAGACGATATCGAAGCCCCGCCCTCCACAATGCACCTCTAAGCTTAATCTCCGGTTTCGTATTACGCCCGTGTACCTGCGACATGCAGTGCTTGCGTTGTTTCGGCGTTAAGTTATCCGCCAAAGGTTACCCTCTCGGCTTAACTATTTAGAAACGACCATTTTCTATTAGAATTTCTGGAATCATGCACCTGATCGTGGCATATGTTACAGAGCGTGACGAGGTTTTCCTCAGTATTTTCGCCTCCCTCGACATGTGGTTTTTTATGATGCAGTTCCAGGATACGTGGATCGGCTCGATTATACTCCCCAATTTTCCAGTCGCATTCCCGGCATGAATATTTATCACGTCTAAGAACACGCCTACGGATAAAATCATGAATTTTTCTATCATGAGGAGGAGCTTGACGGTCCAATTCCAAAACGTAAGTCCCGACCGGCAACTCGGGCATTCCCGTTTGCTTGGTAACCACAGGCCAGCCATGCTCGGTTCTCAGCTCCCTGACACGTCGGGCCCACTCCGACCGATTACCTGCCACATAACGAAGCTCCTCCCCGGTTATTGAATTTCCCACATTAGCACGCAAGTACTTGAGAATTTTCCCCCGCACGGAAAGATCACGTTCCCGTCGAATCTCGTTTGCCGTATTCCACCGATGGGCCGCCTCACGATCAGGCTCAACATTGAGCAACATATAATCATCCGGTTTCATATCAGGCAAAAAGGCGCGCTCTTCTTCGTCCTCCTCGTCGCCGGCCATTTCAGAAATACTGACACCTGTGATTATCTGCCAACCGAATTGGATCCGAAGCTCCCGAGTCCGCCTCGCCCATTCACCAATACCGGCCACCACCATAAGTTCTTCACCGCTTATTACCGTGGAGTGATACCGTTTAAGGTAATGAAGTATGCGGTCTCTGGCGGATCGCCTAGTACCGGAAATTAACGAACTTCCAAGGTCGCGGATTAAATGATAGGCGGGAATAAGTGCTTTGACTTGCTCACGTAGGTCATTATCCTTGAGCTTAGCGGGAAACTGGTTTAGCAGTTTCTGCAACCGGGATAAAAGTTTCGACGGATCGGACTGGCTGGATCTTCTAGGCACTGCGAAATTATGCTCCACCCCGGCGGGTATTCCGGGTTAAGCTGCTCTTCTTCCCCTACTTTTCAGCACTTTGTAAACTACACCTGCTATCGCCGCACCAAGGACCGGCGGTACCGCGTTTCCGATTTGTCTGGCAATCTCGATTTTGGAACCGATAAATCGAAAATCATCGGGAAACCCCATCAATCTGGCCGCCTCACGATGAGTAATCGGTCGATGTTTGCTGGGATGCAGATACCGGCCTTTCTCCGGCTTGAAAAATTCGGTGCGTATGGTTACTGACGGCCGATCCCACCATAATCGACCGAATAGATCCGTACTTCCGGTCTTCTTTTTGATCCAGCATTTCGGTGTTATGTGCGGTGCATTGCGTTGCAGATCAAAACGATTACCGCCACATGGTACAGCCTTATAACGCTCCATGCTAACCGGCGTCGGATTACGGCCGAAGTGCAGATCCAGCGGTGGCTTACAGCCTCTAATCTCAGTACCAACCGGGTTGGGTAAGTCGCCGATAACTTCTTTTACCGTAACCCAGTCCGGCAAGTCGTCATCCGTGTCAGGTAGCGAATGAGACGGTGCGGGTGGAAATACAGGGCACGCACCTACTCTAGTGGTGTCCCAACCGATAATGATGGTTCTACGTCTGGTTTGGGGCACGCCGTAATCCGCTGTGTTTAATATATCCGCGACCACTTCAAAGCCCATCCGCTTCGCGCGCCGTCGAATACCCGCAAACTCAGGAGACTTTAAAAGACCCGGCACATTTTCTATCACGAACATTTTTGCGCTGGACCGCTCGACAACGTCCATGAAAGGCTCCCACAACGCCCGCCTACTGTCTTTATGTCGTTTTTTATTTAAAAGACTGAACCCCTGACAAGGAGGACCTCCGATAACAACATCCGCCTGTAGTATTCTCGGATCCTGCGCCAACCATTGTTCGATATCCAAGCAGA
>JAZFSS010000014.1:0-5828 GCA_036446275.1 Gammaproteobacteria bacterium
CTTACTTCAACCACTTGCCGGTCAATCTCTACCAGAGTTGCTTGCTGTACTGAGCGGTGCTTTATCACCTCACGAATGGCGCCACCGTCGCCACCGCCTATTACAAGAACCCTTTCTGGTTTTGGGTGTACGAAAAGCGGCACATGGGCAATCATTTCGTGATACACAAATTCGTCTTTTTCGGTAATCATGATGGAGCCGTATAACACCAAAGTTTTACCAAACTCCTCGGTATCCAAGACATCAATGCGCTGAAAATCGGAGACCTCGCTGTACAGTACTTGGGATACCTTCAGCGCTAAACCGGCCCGGCCACGGTGTAATTCGGTAAACCACATGTTCCACAAGTTGCCCATGGAGTCTTCGTGGACAATGTCGGCCATCGTTTTGCTCCTGAGTTTTTCCTAATATTGGTTAGGAAATCGCCACGACCTTCGTCAGGGGGTGCCCGTTGAAAGTGGTTGCACTGGCATTGGAATAGGCGCCCACGTCGTGGACCAAGATTACGTCACCCACCGCGAGATCCGGCAGACATTCCTGTTTCGATATTATATCAAAGGAATCACAAGTGGGGCCTGCGACAATGCAGGGTTGTAAAGGACCCCCTATAGTACTAGTAATCCGGTATTCAGCATGGTCAAAGACACAGCCGGACAACGACCCATAGAGACCATCTTCGATGTAATACCACATCACTCCATTTCGATTTTCTTTTCCAATCACCCGCGCCAGCAAAGTCGCAGTGGAACCGACGATAACGCGGCCGGGCTCAACCAGGATGGTAGTGTCCGGGAAATACATTTCCAGACTGGACCGGATAGGTCCGCAGAATGCCTCGATGGACATTGCGCTGGTCTTATAGGAAATGGGAAATCCTCCACCGATATCCAAAATCTCCAGGGGATGGCCCGATAGCGCCATACGATTAAACAAATTGCGGCATTCCAGCAGTGTGTCTACGTAGGGTTGAGGAATTGAGGTTTGCGAACCCACGTGGAAACACAGGCCACGAGGGTTGAGCCCGAGCTTGAACGCCTGCCCCAACAATCCCTCCGCGGAATTGGGCGGGCAGCCGAACTTCTGGCCGAGATCCACGACACAATTGGGATTGATAACATTTAGGCGCAAAAGGACGCCGGCACCTGGTGCGGTAGCAGCAATCTTTTTCAGCTCGGAGTCATTATCGAATACAAAAACGTCGATTCCCTTGTGCGACAGATATTCGATCGCACCAAAGGGTTTGATTGGATTTGTATAAATAGTCCGTCCCACCCCGATGCCCTGCTCCAGAACCTGATCCAATTCCCCAGCCGAAGCCACGTCGAAACCTGCCCCGAGCTCCGCCAAAGTATTGAGAACAATGGGATGAGGATTGGATTTCACCGCGTAATAAATGGCCGCTTTCGGTAGCTGTCGGGCCAAGGTTTGATAATTTTGAACGAGCCGCCTCTTGGAGATCACCAACAGCGGTGAGCCATGTTGCGCAATCAGTTCGTCGGCTTGTGTTGCGGTGAAATCCATGGAGGTGTGTTGAAATGGTATGATGTGTGTCTGCTAGGAAGGCTTGGTCCGATTTAGTAGCCTGGATATTTTACTGGTTTCTGGCCGAGCCTGTTTAATAAAAACGATAAATAATGCCGGCAGATCGAATTTTTCCCGAGTCAGCTAAAATCGGTTCCCATATTATCTCGAAAGGCAAGGTCTATGTTGTCAGAAAACCATTGGTTAACCGAGGAATGTGAAGAAGGTGGATCCGCCTTTTCTATGAGAATTCGCAGCAGGCTCCACCAGGAACAAACACCTTTTCAGCGGATTGAAATCTATGCTACGGAGTATTTCGGCAACGCCATGGTGATTGATGGCTTTGTCATGCTTACCGAGAAAGACAATTTTATTTATCACGAAATGATGTCCCATCCCGCACTATTCTGGCACCCTCATCCCAAGCGCGTGGTTATCGTTGGCGGTGGTGACTGCGGTACTATACGGGAAGTGCTGAAGCACCGGGAAGTGGAACAGTGTATCCAGATCGAGTTGGACGAGCGGGTAACTCGCTTGGCTGAGCAATATTTTCCATCGTTATGTGAGTCCAATAACGATCCCAGGGCCGAGTTCCGATTTATGGACGCCATCGAATGGATGCGCCATGCAAGGCCGTCCAGCGTGGACGTAATTATCGTGGACAGCACCGATCCGGTCGGTCCGGCCGAGGGCTTGTTCGCGGAAGAGTTTTATAGAGATTGCCGGCGAACGTTGGACGATCATGGCATCATGGTGCAGCAGAGTGAATCTCCACTTTTCCATATGGACATCATTAAGTTCATGCGTAAAGCCATGGCCCGGGTTGGATTCAAAGAGGTGCGTAGTTTGTGTTTCCCTCTACCCACGTATCCGTCCGGCTGGTGGACGGCCACCCTGGCCTGCAAGGATGATGTGCTAGGAGAGTTTCGCCAACCAGACGTTGACAAGAGGCCTTTTGTCACCCGTTACTACAACACCGCGATACATCATGCTGCCATGGCGGCGCCGGAATTTTTTCAAAAGGAACTTAAGGCTTAGGAAGTAGAGTCTAACCACACAAGCGATTTACTTTTGCCTGGGCGTTGGCTTCCGAGGTTTTCCGCTCGGAATCGCTTAGTATCCGGCGCTCACCGTTATCAGATTGCTCGTAAATATAGCGGGCTTGCTGTAGATATACGAGACGGTTTTTTGCCTTAGTGCATTTGGCCGTTCGTTGTACTTTTTCTTCCCGAGTTTTCGCGGACTGCTTGCTTTCCTCGGCACGCTGTTCCTCATAACTGTGCAGGAGTTCTTGCTGGCGCTGCAGGCGCTCAATAGTTGCAGGGTCGCCGGCGCTTGCACTTGCGCCCTTGACCTTTTCCGCATCCATTGCAACGGGGCGGTCACCGAAATGTACCTGTCCATCTTCGTCTGTCCACCGGTAGATCCCCTGTGTAAGGGCAGCAACCGGTATCGTAAGCAGGACCAGTAGCCAAGATATCTTTGTCCAACGCATCATCGCACCCTCTTTACAGTTTGGGCATGAACGGGGTAGTTTCCGCTATCCACTGTCCGTCCCGGGAGTTGTACTGATAGGGAATATATCGGCAGACAGGGCCCCGATTTGAGGGATAAAACCCGCTAATTAGGCCGTTGGCGGACTAAGCCGGTCCAGGCGTAGCCGTTGACGTTCGTCGAACAGCCGCCGGGAGCCCACCCATACCGCGATCATGGTGCCAAAACCGGTGCCCGTTGCGATCAGAAACATGATCAGAATCTGGTATTTCACCGCCTCTACGGGAGCTGTCCCCGCCAGGATTTGACCCGTCATCATGCCTGGAAGGCTGACAACGCCGGCGGTGGCCATGGCATTAATAATAGGAATCAGGCCGCTGCGAATACAGTCATGGCGCAGATCCTGGATTGCTTGATTCCAATCCTGCCCGAGGATTAATCGCGCCTCAATCCTGCCCCGCTGGTCCCACGCCGACTGGGTAAGCCGGTCCAGGGCAATGGCGACGCCGCTCATGGTATTACCCAGCAGCATCCCCAATAACGGAATAGCATACTGCGGCGCATACCAGGGTTTGCTGCCAATGATTACGCCTAAGGCGAACAGCGTCACAGCAAATGAAGAGATAAACATCGACATGGTTCCAACGCCAAAGCGCCACCAGCCTGTAAAACGCCGGGATTGGCGGGCGGACACTTCGTATCCCGCCACCAGTACCATGACCAAAGCGATCAGTGCCACCCAAGACAATTGAACATGGGCGAAAACCGCCTTTAGGATCAGGCCGACCAGCAGCAGTTGTACGGTAGTACGGCATGCGGCAATGGCCAATCGTTTACCAAGAGTGGGATGTACGCGGGCCGACAATAGGGCAAGCAGCAATACCAATGTAGCTGCCACGGTTAGATCGAGGGCACTAAGGATAATCACGTATGTGGTCCTATAGGTGCTGGTTCCAAGCGGCCGGACTCCATGCGGTAATGGACCTGGCTAACCCGTTGTGTTTGCCGTTGATCATGGCTGACCCACAATAGCGCGGTGTTGTTATTTATTCGGAAATCTTGCAACAGGGCCTCCATGCGCTGCACATTGGCGGGGTCCAGATTTGCGGTTGGTTCATCCAATAGCAATACCTTGGGTTGATTTTGCAGTAGCCGGAGTAGTGCCAATCGCTGGCGTTCACCGCTGGACAATCGATCCACGCTCCAATCCATGACCGTCGGCGCAAAACCCAATTGTTTGATGAATGACTGACTATCGCAGCTGAAGTGGTCACCCACCTTCAGACCCCACCAATAACTTTCCGCTGTCAGCAGGCCCACCTGGGAGCGCCACTGCACGGGAGTCATGGACTGGCAGGCAATACCATCTAACGAGAGATGGCCGCTGTGGCAGTCGAGATCCGCGATGGTGCGCAACAACAGGGTCTTGCCGGCTCCCGATGGGCCCGACAGGCAAATACAGGAACCACCAGGTACGGACAGGTCGATTGGGCCTAGCCCTGGCCGTTGCAGATGTCTGATGTCTAGCCGGTTCAGGGTAGTCACTCCTGGATAATGACGACGGACAGCAGGTTTACCTGCTCATGGTTGCAGGGTATGGTGACATACCTTAGCCCGTATATTCAGCCACGCCTATACTACTTTACGAGGTAATTATGGCAGCGCCGGTTATAGCACAAACGACACCTTATGAATTGGAACTGGAGTCAGGCACCTACTGGTGGTGCGCCTGCGGAAGATCAAAGTCCCAACCTTTCTGTGACGGGACCCACAAGGGTACCGATTTTACACCCGTAAAATTTGAATTGACGGAAAGCACCAAAGTCTGGTTGTGTGGTTGCAAATGCAGCGGGGACAAGCCTTTTTGTGATGGTTCCCACAAAAAATTATAAGGTGTTATAAGCGCACCGCGAAAAGAAAGTCAGGATCCTGTTTCTACAGCCTCGGTGCTTATAACGCTTCCCGTCCCGTTTCGCCGGTGCCTGGTGAATTACATGGTCTTGGAAATGGTGAAAACTATGGTGGTATCGCAGACATCGGTTTTGAAGCAGTCGTCCCCGTCCAGATCGGTACCCGAGGCAGTGACACCGAAGCCGATTCCTGCAAATTCCCTGGCGATGCCGACACTCCAGTCCACATAGGAATCTTCCTCACTGGAGAAGAACCCGCCCTCGGACGCCTCACCTTCGTCGATGGTTTGGTAGCCCACATGGAGGGCCAGTGCAAATTCTTGCGGTAGCGGGACGTCGAGGCCGGCCTCGTAATAAAACCCGGTATCGGTTTCACCGAAATAGTCGTCACTGTAGGAAATTTTGCCGGAAGCCATGGCTTGTCCGAAGTCGTAGCCGAGACCACCATACATCTCCCAATATTCAGGGTCCATGCCACTATCTAAATTTCCGCCTGGGTAGTCATAGTAGATCATGCCAATGTCGTAGCTGATCTGATCGTTAATGATATTGCTAAAACCCGCGTAATAATCCAGTTCCAGACTACCCGCGAACTGCACATTAGAACCCCAGATTCCGGTATAGAAACCGCTGTCGTGGGCAGCGTCGAAGCCGCCCTGAATCGCCGGATCAGTGTCGGTCCGGGAAATTCCACGATAAATATAGTCAGTGGTGAGGGCCACGTTGCCTGTTACGTCCCAACCGCCTGCGGCCGATGCAGTCAAAGCCATTGTGACCAAGCCCAAGCTAACAATCGTTCTCGCCAACTTTGCCATGTTCTCTCCCCTAATTTGGTTTGCGCCGTAAAACAACAGCCGCGGGCATGGTACACCCCCGTTCCATCTTTCCATAGCGCTTGCCGGG
>JAZFSS010000015.1:0-3365 GCA_036446275.1 Gammaproteobacteria bacterium
CGGTAAGCGCGGCAAACAGCCCGTTCATCCGGCTTACAAAACCGGCGGGATCTTCCAACTGACCACCCTCGCTTAGCATTGCCTGATCAAACAGCACGTTCGCCCAATCGGCGAACCGTTGTGCATCGGATTCCTCACCTAAGCGTGCAACCAGCAGATGCTCCGTGTTGATTTCCAATATGGGCTTGGTATCCGGGAGGTCGTGGCCTGCCTCTTTCATCAGCCGTTGCAAATGCACCGCCATTTCATTTGCCTCCAATACCAGACACGACGGCGAGGTGGTAAGTCGATCACTGACTCGCACCTCCTTTACCTTATCGCCGATGGCATCCTTGATACGCTGCATTAGCTCCTTGAATTCTTCATTTGACTGTTTTGCTTCTTCCTTGTCCTTCTCGTCCGCCAATTCGCCTAAATCCAGATCGCCCTTGGCTACCGATACCAGTGACTTACCATCAAATTCCGACAAATGGGACACCATCCACTCATCCACCCGATCAGTGAGCAGTAATACTTCTATGCCTTTCTTTTTAAATATCTCAAGATGAGGGCTATGTTTTGCCGCCGCAAAACTATCTGCCGTAATGTAGTAAATCTTGTCCTGACCCGACTTCATCCGACTGATGTAGTTCTCCAAGGAAACCTCTTGGGTGTCCGTATGGGTGGAAGAAAATCGAAATAACCTGGCGATTTTTTCCTTGTTACCGTAATCCTCCCCCGGGCCTTCCTTGAGCACCTTTCCAAATTCCGCCCAGAAGGTTGCGTATTTTTCCGGCTCATCCTTTGCAATTCCCTCTATAAGGGCCAGTACTCTTTTCACCGAAGCCGTGCGGATAGAATCTATTAATTTATTACGTTGCAAGATCTCCCGGGAGATATTCAGGGGAAGATCGTCGGAATCAACGACTCCGCGCACAAAGCGCAGGTAATTAGGCATCAATTGTTCCGCATCGTCCATGATGAAGACCCGGCATACATATAGCTTAATTCCACGGCGGCTATCCCGGTCCCATAGATCGAAAGGCGCGCGCTTGGGTAGATATAGGAGCGAAATAAAAGAGTGTTTCCCTTCCACACGATTATGAACCCATGCCAACGGCTCTTCGAAATCATGGGCGATATGCTTATAAAATTCCTTATAGTCATCGTCCTTGAGATCGGATTTTGGCTGTGCCCAGAGGGCAGACGCCCGGTTGACCACTTCCCGGGTTTCTTTGTCGTCCTTCGCCTCTTTGTCCATCTCAATGGGCAACGGGATATGATCGGAGTACTTATGGATAATGTTCCGCAACCGAAACCCAGTTAGAAATTCTTCTTCACCCTCCTTGAGATGCAGCACTACCTCCGTGCCACGGTCCGTTTTTTCTACTGTTTTCAAGGTATAAGTGCCTTCCCCATCGGACTCCCAGTAGACCCCGTGTTCGGCACCGAGCCCGGCGCGCCGGGTAGTCAATGTGACTTTGTCCGCCACGATAAAGGCGGAATAAAAACCCACGCCGAACTGACCGATCAGATTGGCATCCTTGGCCTGATCCCCGCTAAGGGTCTCCAGAAACTGGCGGGTGCCCGACTTGGCGATGGTGCCGATGTTTTCCATCACCTCATTACGGTCCATGCCGATACCATTGTCGGTCACGGTCACCGTACGAAGCTTTTCATCAAACGCTACGGTAATCTTGAGATCATGGTCTTTTTCGTAGAGCGCATCATCGGCCAGCGCCTGGAAACGCAGCTGGTCACAAGCATCCGATGCATTTGATATCAACTCTCTGAGAAAGATCTCCTTATTGGAATACAGCGAATGAATCATCAGGTTCAGCAGCTGCCGAACCTCGGTCTGGAAATCCAGGGTTTCGGTATGTGTTTCTACACTCATTGCTTCGTTTTTCCTCCAAGGTCGTTAACCAGTTGTTCGTTGTTGGGGCGCCCAGCACAAACTTCAAGCCTGGGGACCAACCGCCGTCATAGCGCCCCTTCGTGGCACAACAGCCAGCGCTTCCGGTCCAAACGGACGCCTTTCACGGCCCCGGAGTAACCGCCGATCCCGGTGGCGGCCACCACCCGATGGCACGGTACTACAATAGGCACAGGATTGGCTCGACAGGCGTTCCCAACCGCCCTTGGACCACTATCCAGTTGTTGGGCCAGTTCTCCATAGGTGCGGGTTTCACCCAAGGGAATACCCTGGAGCGCGCGCCAGACCTGGCGTTGAAATTCCGTTCCCAACCGGACCAATGGCAGAGCAAAGCCGTATCGTGGATTGCGAAAATAGCGCTGTAGCTCCCCCACCAACTCGCGAGCAAGCGGGCCGTCCGGGCGCTTCCCGGCCACCCTGGAATTGATATAGTCGACGCCCACAATGGCATCGTGGGTGCAGTGTACTCCCACCTTGCCAAGGGGCGTGGCGATGACTGCCGAGTAGGGGTTGTCGGACATTAGGGTGCGCCGGATCGATGATTCCCGAACCATACCCGATCCGTCAAACCTATGGAACTGTGCTGCTAACTCAAAATAGGCTCGGTGACAAATAATCTTAGGACCCGCGCCTTTTATGCCCGTGCTCTTGTGGGTACGCGGGGAATTCTTACCGTTCCCGGCGGGGCGCCGGTCCTACAACTGGGCGGTAATTTTTTCCGTTCCCGGCGGGGCGCCAGTCCTACAACCGGGAGGTAATTTTTTCCGTTCTCGGCGGGGCGCCGATCCTACAGTTTTTCTTTGATTCGCGCCGCCTTGCCTTGGCGCTCACGCAGGTAATAAAGCTTGGCCCGGCGTACTTGACCACGGCGCTTTACCTCAATGGCGCTGATACTGGGGCTATAGGTAGGAAATACCCTTTCGACCCCCTCACCATGGGAAATCTTGCGCACCGTGAACGATGAATTCAGACCCCGGTTGCGCTTGGCGATCACAACACCTTCGTACGCCTGAATTCGCTCCCGGCTGCCTTCTTTAACCTTGACCTTAACGACTACGATATCGCCCGGCCCAAATTTCGGCACCTCGCGGTTCATTTGTTCTTTCTCGAGTTCTGTAATGATGTTGCCCATGATGCTCTTCCTCTACCTACATTCAAGATTTATCCGCGCTGCGTGACTCATGCTCATCGATAAACTCATTCAGCAGTTCCTGGTCTTTTGCAGCCAAACTCCGCGACTGCAACAGATCCGGCCGGCGTAACCAAGTGCGGCCCAAGGCTTGCTTGCGGCGCCAGCGTTGAATCTGCCCATGGTGGCCGCCTAATAGTACTTCGGGGACCTTGCTGCCACCGACCACTTCGGGGCGAGTGTAATGGGGGTAATCCAACAGGCCGTCCATGAACGAATCCTGTTGCGCGGAGTCTTCGTCCCCCAGGGCGCCCGGCAACA
>JAZFSS010000016.1:0-4016 GCA_036446275.1 Gammaproteobacteria bacterium
CAACTCCCCGCCGTTGCGGCTGACCCACAAGGCAACGACTATAGTCAGTTCCATAAGCGACGCTTCATCGAACGGTAGTTTCAGACGCGTCATCCAGCGATTCAGGTCGTTTAACAGTACGAACGTATATTCTCCTAATTCGGTGATTGTGTGGGGCTGTAATACAGCATCATCGTGAGTCGTGGTTGCCGTTTGCCCGGTTTCGGCCCGTACCAACAGTTCAGCTAACCGATCAAAGGCCCCTGACAATAAAGAGGGGTCCGGAAGATCATCAGCACCCGATTCCTGTGCGTCAGCACTATCCAATAATTCGCTGATTATCGGTTGCAGTGCATCGCGCAGGTATTCGCTATTTAGAGAAGGAAACCACATTGGTAATGTAAACTGCTAACTTGGCTAGCTAATCATACTCCATTTCTCCTATCCCCAGTTGGCGCCACGGACAATTTCAGGCCCAAGGTCTGGATCGTTGCATGTTCGCGTAGCGCACCAGCTACGTTACAATGTCGTCATGGCTGCTCAATACGATCTTCATTGTCATTCCACGGCGTCGGATGGCACCTTGACTCCAAGGGGCCTGGTAGCGTGCGCGGCGGCGGCGGGAGTGGACGTGTTGGCATTGACGGATCATGATACCGTTGACGGCATATCAGAGGCTGGGGAAGCCGCTGTTCACTACGGTTTGCAGTTCGTGCCGGGTATCGAAATCTCGGTGACGTGGAAGGGTCGAACGATACACATAGTGGGGCTACATGTAGACCCTGGAAATCGACAGCTGTGCTCTGGCTTGCGGACTCTCCAGAGTTTTCGCCAATGGCGTGCTAAGGAAATTGGTCGGCGTCTGGAAAAATACGGTATATCCAACACCTATTCAGCGGCCAGCTCTCTGTCTGGCGGTGGTATCTTGAGTCGTACCCACTTTGCCCGCGTCTTGGTGCAAGAGGGATATGGGAACTCACTGCAAAAAATCTTCAAACGTTTTCTAGTACCCAACAAACCAGGGTATGTTCCTGGTGAGTGGGCTTCCCTGGAAGAGGCAGTTACATGGATTGGGGCAGCCGGCGGGCAAGCGGTGATCGCGCACCCGGCTCGCTATCGCTTAACAACATGCAAATTGCGGCAGCTTATGGAGGAATTTCGCGAATGTTCCGGAACCGCTATTGAAGTGGTCTCCGGCAGTCACTCCAAAGACGATGTGCATCGCATGGCGCAGTTTGTAGTGCGCCATAAACTGTTGGCCTCCCAGGGTTCCGATTATCATGGCCCTGACAAACCGTGGGTGCAACTGGGTAAACTACCCGGATTACCGGCACATTGTGTGCCGATCTGGGATAGCGAGTGGTGGCAGGCAAAGAGCCGGCCAACGGGGGTATTTACTCATACAGGCACGAAGGCGGCTGGTACCGGGCTATGAGCCAGTATTTCGAGATCCATCCGCTCAACCCGGAACCGCGTCTGGTTCGCCAGGCGGTGGAGATTCTCCAGGAAGGTGGGGTAATCGTATATCCCACGGATTCCTGTTATGCGCTTGGTTGTCATTTGGGGGATAAGGGCGCGATGGAACGTATTCGCCGCCTACGTGACGTAGGCAATAAGCATAATTTCACATTGATGTGCCGTGACCTGTCGGAGATCGCCATCTATGCTAAATTGGACAATAGCGCCTATCGTTTGTTGAAGGCTAATACGCCGGGACCCTATACGTTCATCCTGCGCGCCACCCATGAAGTGCCCCGCCGTCTTATGCATCCGAAACGAAAAACGATTGGTATCCGGGTTCCGGATCACCCTATCGCCCATAAATTGCTGGAGATGCTGGCCCAGCCCTTGATGAGTTCCACGTTGATGCTTCCCGGCGAGCCTATGCCCCTAACCGAGCCTGCGGATATCCGGAAGCGTTTGGAAAGCGAAGTGGATTTAGTGATCGATGGCGGCTATTGTGGATATGAACCAACCACCGTGGTGGACATGGTCAGTGGGGTCCCCCGGGTTTCCCGCCTGGGAAGGGGGGAGATTGCCCAGTTCGGCTAACAAACCCAATCATTCATGCTCGTTTTCCCTGCCACGATGCTGACCATGTATTCCCTTGTCATCGGATTGCCGATGAAATCCGGTTATAATCCCTAAATGCAAGGACTGACAATCATCCAGTTCGCGGTGGTTGCCGTATTGCCCCTGTTATTCGCTATTACGGTGCATGAGACGGCCCACGGTTGGGTCGCCAGCCGCCTGGGCGATAAAACCGCCATGATGTTGGGCAGGGTTACCTTGAATCCCATCAAGCACATCGATCCCATGGGCACGATTCTAGTGCCGGGTCTACTGATGATCATGGGTGGGTTTATTTTTGGCTGGGCGAAGCCCGTCCCGGTAACCTGGCAAAATCTCCGAAATCCTAAGCGGGATATGGCCTTGGTGGCGGTGGCGGGACCTTTGGCCAACTTGCTGATGGCCTTGGCGTGGGCTTTGGTGGCCAAGCTAGGCATTATTCTCACGCCGATCTCCCCCTGGCTTGCCACACCCATGGAATTGATGGGCAGGGTGGGTATCTTTATAAACGCCATACTAATGGTGTTAAATTTATTGCCACTTCCGCCGCTTGACGGGGGTAGGGTGCTGACAGGAATATTGCCCGGGCCGTTAGCTTGGCGAGTAAGCAGAATCGAACCTTATGGATTCTTTATCCTAATAGCGTTGCTAGCCAGTGGCTGGCTCGGAAAACTGATCGGGCCTCCAATCCATGCCTTGCAAGCCGGGATCTCCCGGCTGGTCGGAATTTGACCTGCCGGGGGTTGGCAGGCGATCGGTTAATGCTATGCGCGAAATCTCAAACTAGGTGGGCCGGCGACCGTGTTACCACATAATCTACAAGATGCCCGTGTGCTTTCAGGCATGCGCTCCACGGGCCAATTACATTTGGGACACTACCACGGCGTCCTGGAAAACTGGGTGCGCTTGCAGCACGAGCATGAATGCTTCTTTTTTGTTGCCGATTGGCATGCCCTGACTACTCACTACGAAGAACCCCATATTATCGCCCCCAGCGTTTGGGATATGGTGGTGGACTGGCTTGCCGTAGGGGTAAACCCGTCCATGGCCAAGATCTTTATTCAGTCTCAGGTCCCGGAGCACGCGGAATTGCATTTGCTCTTGTCAATGATTACTCCCCTGAGTTGGTTGGAGAGGGTCCCCAGTTACAAAGATCAACAGGAAAAGTTGCGTGAAAGGGACCTGGCGACCTACGGGTTTTTGGGTTATCCGCTGTTACAAAGCGCGGATATCTTGATCTACAAGGCCGGCATGGTGCCCGTTGGGGAAGACCAAGTGGCCCATGTGGAGCTGGCCCGGGAAATCGCGCGTCGCTTCAATTTTTTATATGGCCGGGAGCCCGGGTTCGAAGCGGCCGCGGAAACGGCAATCAAAAAGATGGGTAAGAAAAACGCCCGCTTATATCGAGATTTCCTCAGGCGCTATCAAGAACAGGGGGACCAGCAGGCCCTTAATATGGCCCAAGCGTTGCTGGCAGAGCAACAAAACTTGACCTTGGTTGACCAAGATCGGCTTTACGGGTATCTGGAAGGAGGGGGCCGTATCATATTGCCCGAACCCGAGCCGCTGCTCGCAAAGGCCTCCAAAATGCCTGGATTGGATGGCCAGAAGATGTCCAAATCCTATGGAAATACCATTTCCCTGCGGGAAGACCTGGACCAGGTGCGCGACAAGCTGCGTACCATGCCTACTGATCCAGCCCGGGTTCGGCGTAATGATCCGGGCAACCCTGACAAGTGTCCGGTCTGGCAATTCCATCAGGTATATTCCAACGACAAAACCAAACAATGGGTACAGGAAGGTTGCACCAGCGCGGGCATCGGATGCCTGGAATGCAAACAACCGGTAATTGATGCGGTGCTTGCCGAATTAGGTCCTATTCAGACCCGGGCCGAGCCATATCTCGCCGATCCAAACCTGGTCCGTAGTATCGTCGAGGAGGGATGCGAAGAGGCGCGGGATGTGGC
>JAZFSS010000017.1:0-9568 GCA_036446275.1 Gammaproteobacteria bacterium
CATGGTATTGGTCTTGTTAAGCGCGACATGGTAGCCCGGGAGATAGATCCGGTTAGCCTTGATTTGATGCGCCGCATTAAAGCCCAGTTTGATCCGAACGGAATACTGAACCCGCATAAGACGATACCGGATTAAGCTGCATCATGCCCGTCACCGCCTGAAAACTGACGGCGTAGCCATTTCCCAAAACAGCGGCACGCATCCCGCATGGTAAAAATTCCAACCAAACGATCTTTTTTAACCACGAGCGTGCAATCGATGTGGGTTCTTGCCATGTGTAATAACACGGCATCCAAACGTTCTGTCAGTTCCACGATATACACCTCTGACTCGCACCCGTCGCGCACAAGCAATGGATCATTGCCGGACCTGGGGCTAACCGTTTTCTTAACCTGTAAAATATCGTCGCCCGATATCACACTTACCAGCCTTCCCCCCTCGATTACCGGTAAGTGCCCGATATCGTGCTCCGCCATCATGGTCTCCGCTTTACCGATGTCGTCATCCATATCGACAAAATAAGGGAAGGGTGTCATCACTGACTTAATCATCGGAATTCCTTTCATACTAAGAACCCCTCGGAAGGCAACCTTTATTAGTACCATACGAGAACTAAATCAGCTAGTGGCGAGGCCATTCGGTAGTGTCTCAGTTTGACGCAATTCGAAGGGATAACACAGGGAGGGAAGGAGTGCCCGGCGCGTCGTAGGCGGCGAGCAGAACAGGGGTAAGCCGGAAAAAGACGAAGGTCCAGTGGACCTTCGTCCCGGCGAACGGGTCCGCCATGGAAGGCGGACCCCGGGCTTTCGAGCGAAGCAGGATAGCGAAGCGAAGAAAGGTGAAGCGAGACGCCTCCGTTTCGAGTGAAGCCATGGACGGCACAGCGAGAGTAAGCGATGGGTATTCCTCCCCTCTCTCTCCGCAGTAATCGAAACTGACCCACTACCAAAAATCGCCGCATGGTCGGCGTCTTGAAAAGAACCCCAATCTGCTATCTCAAGCTACAGATTTCCTTATAAAATGGGATTTCCCCGTATACTACTGTGACGGCGCCAGGGGCTATGATGAGAACCTGTCTGCACAAATCAAAGGTGATAACTGAATGCAAGTTCGGCTAGGCGTAGTGATGGACCCCATCGGATCTATCCATTTTCATAAAGACAGCACCTTGGCTATGCTGCTGGCTGCCCAAAAACGGGGGTGGGAACTCCAGTATATGGAACAAGGTGACCTGGCCCTTCAAGACGGCACAGCCTTTGCCGTCATGCGTAGTCTAACGGTTACAGACGATGCGGATAAGTGGTACGAGTTATCCACCCCTGTTTTCGCACCCTTGGATAGCTTGCATGTAATACTTATGCGCAAGGATCCACCATGGGACATGGAGTACGTTTACACGACTATTATGCTGGCGCGCGCTGAAGCCGCAGGCGTGTTAGTCGTGAATCGTGCCGGCGCGCTACGGGATGTTAATGAAAAACTATTTACCGCCTGGTTTCCCCAATGCTGCGCACCAACATTAGTAACGCGGGACGAAGACCGCCTACGGAATTTCCTGTCCGAACATGGCGAGATGATCTTGAAGCCGTTGCATGGCATGGGTGGTGAATCTGTATTTCTGCTGCGTCAGGGGGATGCCAATACCAATGTCACCATCGAGCTACTAACCGACCATGGGCGCCGTTTCACCATGGCGCAAAAGTATCTGCCGGAAATATCCCGGGGCGACAAGCGCATTCTGGTGATTGATGGCGAACCGGTACCGTATGCCTTGGCCCGTATTCCCGCTGCCGGCGAGAGTCGCGGCAACCTGGCAGCGGGCGGACACGGCGAAGGGGTGGCGTTGAGTGAGCGGGACCGGTGGATTTGCGAACAGGTTGCGCCCACCCTACGTGAAAAAGGCCTTTGGTTTGTGGGGCTCGATGTGATCGGTGATTATCTCACGGAGATTAACGTTACCAGCCCTACCTGCATTCGGGAACTGGATCGCATCTATGGCCTTAATATCGCTGCTCAGCTAATGGATTGCATCGAGGCTAAACTCGAGGCACCAAGCGCTTAACGTCAATGTGCCTCGGCAACCTTCCGCTACTACTGTCATGAAATTTCGCTACAGCGCCTGGGCCAAACTGCTGTGGCTTACCATAACGCTTTACACCGCGGCCTGTACCAGCCAACAGGAATCCTTGGTTCGCCGGCAGTTCTTTGCCTTTGGAACCTTGGTAGAAATAAGCCTCTATGAAGTACAGCAACCGTTAGCTGATCAGGCCTTCGCCGCGGCAGAGGCCGACTTCCAGCGCATGCATCAACAATGGCATGCGTGGCACCCAAGTAAGGTCACCGATGTGAACCGCCGGATCGCCGAGGGCGAACTTGCGATGGTCCCCCCAGAACTTTTAAGCCTTATCACTGAAGCCAAGCACTTATCGTTGCTAAGCAATGGTCTATTTAATCCGGCTATTGGCCGGCTTGTACGGTTGTGGGGGTTTCAACAGGATAATTTTAGTGCTACGCAACCCCCTGACCCGAAAATCGTTTACGGTTTGCTGCGTAAACGGCCCAGTATGGAGGATCTGACCATAGACGATGGAACGATATCCAGCCGCAACCCTGCTGTACAGTTTGATTTGGGTGCAGTTGCTAAAGGTTTCGGCATCGATCGCGTAATTGAACATCTGCGGTCCCTGGGGGTACACAATGCGATCGTCAATTGCGGCGGAGACTTGCGGGCTATCGGCAGGCACGGTACCCGGCCCTGGCGTATCGGCATACGCAGTCCCAGGGGCGCCGGGGTGCTGGCGTCCTTGGAACTTAGTGAAGACGAAAGCGTATTTACATCCGGAGATTATGAGCGTTTCTTTGAATCGGGCGGCAAGCGTTATCATCATATTCTGGACCCGCGCACGGGCTATCCCGCGCAACATGTCACATCGGTAACCGTGGCACACCACGACGCAACCACGGCCGATGCCGCTGCCACAGCGCTATTCGTGGCGGGCCCCGATGATTGGCAGTCCATTGCCCGACGTATGGGTGTCAGATATGTAATGCTGGTGGACCGGCACGGTACGGTGCATATGAACCCAGCCATGGCGGCACGTGTCCAATTTGAAGTGGACCCATTACCACAACAGGAGATCAGTAAATCGCTATGACTCGCGCCGATTGGACCGTAGTATTGTTGGCCATTGCGCTGCTACCGGTGCTCTATATAAAACTATGGTTTTCTCAAGGCCATGGACAACAGGCCAGCATCTGGGTGGACGGGCAAGTGATGGAAGTTCTATCCCTGGATGATCCACGCAAACTAAGCGTGACAGGTCCGTTAGGGGTGAGTGTCCTGGAAATTCGTGACCATAAGATTCGCTTTCTGGACTCGCCGTGCCGAGGCAAGGTGTGCGTCCATGGCGGCTGGCTGACAGAGGTGGGCGAACTATTGGCGTGCCTGCCGAATAAGGTCATGGTACGCATATTGGGTTCCGATCCACGCTTCGACGCAATGAATTATTAAATGCAGATTACCACCACCCGTGAAGACATAACCATCGCCTGGCTTACAGCCCTGGCGATCACCATCCATGTGGCGGAAGGTGCTTTCCCTAGCCTACTGCCAGGACTCAAGCCGGGTCTTGCCAATGTCGTGACCATCGCCGTGTTGATTCGATTTGGGTGGTCCAGCGCTGCCTGGGTAAGCTTGTTACGGGTACTGATGGGCAGCCTCATTCTGGGCACATTTTTGTCCCCGACCTTTGTCCTTAGCATGACCGGCGCGGTGTGCAGTATTGCGGTGTTGGCGCTGGCAAGCAGATTGCCCGGGGCCGGCTTTGGGCCTGTCGGCTATAGTGTACTGGCGGCGCTGGCCCACATGGGTGGCCAGTTTCTGGCCGCCTACTGGCTATTTATCCCTCATCCCGGTTTGTTTCATCTCTTACCGGTACTGATGACAGCGGCGCTGATCTTCGGGCTGTTGGGCGGTATAATCGCCCGCACTATGTTGGATGGAGCATCTCTACAGCCTCAGTGATTTACCATCGACACGAGCCTGATGAAAGATCCAGTGATCTTCTGGCAGCCAGCTTATTACTGGCCGCAGCGGCACATGCCGTTGTGATCCTGGGCGTTACCTTTTCCGTTCCCGATCCCGATAAAGCCAGCCGCGGCCTGCCGACCTTGGACATCACGATGGTCCCGGATAAATCGACGCCGCCGCCGGAAAACCCGGACTATCTGGCCAATACCAACCGGGATGGGACCGGCGATCCTGCGCAACAAGCCCCGCAACCGGAATTGCTCGCAAGCCGGCTCCCCGAGCCCGCCGCCAATGAGCCCAAGCCGACTCCTGTACTAACGACAAAAGAATCGAACTCCAAAGAACAACACAGTCCCCAGCAGATTCCCAACGTGGAGCCGACTCTCTCCGCGGCGGAACTGATTGAACGCAGTCTGGAAATGATTGGCCTGGACGACCAAATCGAGCAATGGGCTAAATCGGATTCCAATGAACCAAAGCACACTTTTATTTCAGCCCGTACAAGGGAACACAAATATGCAAACTATATGGCAGCCTGGGTAGCCAAGGTAGAGAGGGTGGGAAATCTAAACTATCCCAATAGGGCCCGCCGCAAGGACGTGTCAGGTACCCTGCTGTTGGATGTAGCCCTGAATTCCGATGGTTCGATCCTAACGATCAAGTTACTGCGGTCCTCAGGCACGGAAGTGCTGGACGACGCGGCGGTGCGTATCGTAAAGCTTGCCGCGCCATTTGCGCCCTTTCCCCCGGAGATTCGTAAGGAAACTGACGTTTTGCATATCACCCGCACCTGGGAATTCCTTAAAACACACCGCTTGCGAGGAGGG
This sequence comes from Gammaproteobacteria bacterium, assembly GCA_036446275.1. Taxonomy (GTDB): domain Bacteria; phylum Pseudomonadota; class Gammaproteobacteria; order JAZFSS01; family JAZFSS01; genus JAZFSS01. The sequence goes on from JAZFSS010000017.1 coordinate 4,858, forward strand.
TAATCCTTGATAATTAAAGGTCTTTTGGGAATGCGGGCTAGAGCCCTTGCGGGTCGGTCATCGAGTACTGGATACTATGGGTATGAGTACACAAGACTATCTCACTAATCAATTCTTGATCGCGATGCCGGAGTTGGCAGACCCCAATTTCGCGCAGACCGTAACTTATATGTGTGAACACAATGACGACGGCGCTATGGGGCTCGTAATCAATCATCAAGTAGGTATGCATTTGAAAGATGTCCTTGAGCATCTTGAACTGCACGTTGACGATGCCACGGCGGCTGAACTGCCCGTATACTTTGGCGGCCCTGTTCAGCCAGACCGGGGCTTCGTGCTCCATGAACCTTTAGGTAACTGGGAGGCAACACTGCAGGTCACGGACCGTATCGGAATAACCGCCTCCAGAGATATCCTGGCGGCCATCGCCGAAGGGCGTGGACCAGAACGCAAACTCATTGCCTTGGGCTATGCGGGCTGGGGAGCCGGGCAACTAGAACAGGAGATCGTGGCCAATGCCTGGCTTAACGGTCCGGCAGACCGGGACATTGTCTTTGACATGCCGCCTGAACGCCGTTGGCACTCCGCAGCGGCCTCCATGGGCGTAAACTTGAGCCTGTTATCTAGTGACGCCGGCCACGCATGAACCTAGCCAAGACTGGAGTACAGCTACAGAAATATAGGCATAACACTTTAGACATGGCCGGAGTTTTTCTTGGTTTCGATTACGGACGCCGGCACATTGGCGTAGCGGTAGGTCAAAAGCTGACTGGTACGGCCACCGCGCTTGAGACCATAGATGCCCGTGACGGAAAACCGGAGTGGGGCCGGGTATCGGCGCTTTTAAATGAATGGCAGCCCGAAGGGCTGGTGGTAGGTATCCCTTATCATCTAGACGACTCGTCCAGCGCCACTACTCGGGCGGCAAAGGATTTTGCCCGACAACTAAACCAACGTTACGCGCTACCGGTGTACCATCAGGACGAACGTTTGACCTCCCGCGAAGCAGAATCGATTATCGTACAACAACGCCGTTCAGGTAGACTGATGCGTCAAGGCGCAGACACAGACAAACTGGCGGCGCAAATCATCTTGCAAGCCTGGCTTGACCGGAGAGAAGAAAATCAACGCGGTGGATAACATAAATGGCCTGGTCGATACGATGGCAAACGAGCTACGTTTGTTGCTTGAAAAGAGGGCCGTTGATAAACCCGCAATGGTAGGCATCCATACCGGCGGCGTATGGATCGCAGAGCGATTACATCAGCAACTTAATATTGAACTGCCGCTAAGCAGTCTGGATATCTCTTTTTATAGGGATGACTTTACGCGCATAGGAATGAATCCCCAGGTACGGCCATCTGACATCTCCTTCGATATTGATAACCGGCATATCATCCTGGTAGATGATGTGCTGCATACAGGACGCACTATTCGCGCCGCCCTGAACGAATTATTTGATTACGGTCGCCCGGCGTCGATCATTCTGGCGGTCCTGGTAGATCGTAGCGGCCGGGAGCTGCCGCTACAGGCAAATGTGGTCGGTGTTCATATTGATCTTGGTCCCGACGAACATGTTAAGCTAACGGGGCCGGATCCACTCGCCTTGGTTCAACAGAAGAATTCATGAAGAAAGGTGACTTGCAAGTCGACGAAGAAGGACGCTTACGACACTTTCTTACTATTGAAGGTCTTCCTCCCAAATTACTAATCGATATACTGGATACAGCCGAGTCCTTCGCTGGAGTGGCTGAGCAGTCGGTTAAGAAGGTACCGCTGCTGCGCGGCAAGACTATCGTCAACCTTTTCTTCGAGGCTAGCACTCGGACGCGCACGACCTTTGAACTGGCTGCCAAGCGTCTTTCCGCGGACGTGCTGAATATTAACATTGACGCTTCCAGCGCGCGGAAGGGTGAAACGCTGCTGGATACCTTACACAACTTTGAGTCCATGCATTGCGATATGTTTGTAGTGCGGCATTATGACAGCGGCACTGCTCATTTTATTGCACGGCACGTAGCGCCACATGTCAGCGTGATAAATGCCGGCGACGGCCGTCACGCCCATCCAACTCAGGCGATGCTGGACATGTTTACGATCCGTCGCTGCAAGGGCCCCGATTTCGGACGACTGCGGGTGGCCATTGTGGGCGACATCCTGCACTCGCGAGTGGCCCGTTCGCAGATTCATGCCCTGAACTTGCTCAATACCGGCGAGGTCCGTGTGGTCGCACCCCGCACCCTCGTGCCTGCCAAAGCCGAGACCCTGGGAGTCCATGTGTTTCACGACCTGGAAGAAGGTATCCGGGATGCGGATGTGGTCGTCGTTCTACGCCTGCAAAAAGAGCGCATGCGCGGTGCATTATTGCCTAGCGAGCATGAATATTTTCAGCTGTTCGGGCTCACGGAAGAAAAACTGGCGGTCGCCAAACCAGACGCCATAGTAATGCATCCCGGCCCCATCAATCGCGGTGTGGAAATGGATTCCCAGGTCGCCGACGGTACTCGCTCGGTGATCTTGCAACAAGTTACCCACGGCATTGCGGTACGCATGGCGGTGATTTCCATGGCCATGCGGCAACGCAAAACCGTGGAGGAATAGCCCAGGATGTCTACAGAGGGAAACATAAACATTCACATCAAAGGCGGGCGCGTAGTCGATCCGGCGAACCAAGTGGATAAGCAGCAGGATGTATACATAGCGGATGGGCGGATAGTTAGGCTTGGCAAAGCGCCGGCGGGATTTACGGCCCAGCAGGTAATCAATGCTACTGGTCAGATCGTTTGTCCCGGATTAGTGGACCTCAGCGCACGCATGCGGGAACCGGGACAAGAACATAAAGCGACGATCGCCAGCGAATCCCGGGCCGCGGCAGCAAGCGGAATCACTACCTTGTGCATACCGCCGGATACTGATCCGGTAATTGATACTCCCGCGGTGGTGGAGTTGATTCATCAACAGGCCGAGCATACAGGTATGGCACGGGTCGTTACTCTGGGCGCATTGACTCGCAATTTGGGAGGAGAACGCCTGAGTGAAATGGCCTCGTTAAAACAAGCCGGGTGCGTGGGAGTAAGTAATGCATTAAAACCGCTTGCGAATACTCTGGTTGAGCAACGAGCCCTGGCCTATGCAGCCACGTTTGATTTGACGGTATTCTTGCATGCATCCGATCCCTGGTTGCACGACGGCGGATGTGCCCACGAAGGCGCGGTCGCGTCGCGCTTGGGCCTGCCCGGAATACCCGAGGCGGCGGAAACGGCGGCGGTGGCGCGCGACCTGGCACTGGTGGAACATACCGGCGTACGGGCTCATTTTTGCAGGCTCACTACGGAGCGGGCCGTGCGCATGGTAGCCCGTGCCCAATTCGATGGTCTGCCCGTTACGGTGGATGTAGGCATCCCGTATTTGCACCTCACGGAAATGGACATCGGTGAGTTCAATAGTCTTTGTCATGTAGAGCCGCCATTGCGGACCCAGCATGACCGCGCCGGACTGCGCACTGCGCTTGCCAAGGGAATCGTATCCGCCATCTGTTCCGACCATCAGCCCCACGAACCGGACTCCAAGCTTGCGCCCTTTCCCTCCACACAACCAGGCATATCCGGCCTGGAAACCTTGCTGCCACTAGCGCTGCGCTTGACTGAGGAACAAGGTATGAGCCTGATCAATGTGATCGACCGGTTGACAGTGGGTCCGGCGAAGATTCTGGGCCTGCCCTGCGGCACCCTGTCCCATGGCGCCGAGGCGGATGTTTGCATTTTTGATCCCACTGCTACGTGGCGCATGCAAGAGTCAGACATCTATAGTGATGGTCACAATACGCCGTTTCTGGGCTGGGAATTCACAGGCAGGGTGTCTCATACCCTGTTAGCCGGTAAGGTCGTCTATGGCAACGGCCGGTTTAATTAGCCCGGCTTTCATGGGAGAAAAAACCCACCGTGGCACCATTGCCCTACAAGAAGCCGAGGTGATTTCGCACCAGGCTTACCCGGAACAGCAGTATATTCTTCGGCTCCATGCGCCTCGTTGCGCCGAGCTAGCCCGGCCCGGCAGCTTTGCTCATCTTAGCTGTGGACCTGAATTGCCCATGCGGCGCCCGTTGTCGATTATGCGGGCGTCGGCCGAGGCGGGCTGGGTGGATTTTTTGTATAAAGTAGTTGGCCTAGGTACCGGGACGCTGGCGACACGCAAACAAGGCGAAACGGTCAGCATATTGGGCCCCATCGGCAATCCTTTTCACCCCAATCCGAAGCGGCCCAGAACCCTGCTCATAGGCGGCGGCGTCGGCATACCGCCAATGATATTTCTGGCGGAGACCCTGCACCAGCAACAAAGTACCTGGCAACCATTGGTGTTGATGGGCTCGGAGATCCCCTTCCCTTTTACCCAGCGCCCCTCGGAAATCATGGTACCGGGGATTCCAGACGGCACCATTGCCGCCATGCCGCTGCTGGAAGACTGGGGCATGCCAAGCCGTCTCGCCAGCTTACAGGGATATCCCGGATGTTATGAGGGCCACGTCACTGAACTGGCCCGGCACTGGCTTAATTCCCTGGACAAGCAGCGACGTTTGGAAGTGGAAATTTTTGCCTGCGGTCCTATCCCCATGCTGGCGGCAGCCGTGCAACTTGCCCGCGAGTATGAATTACCCTGCCAAGTGTCGTTGGAAGAGTTTATGGCCTGCGGTGTAGGGGGTTGCGCAGGTTGC
>JAZFSS010000018.1:0-16255 GCA_036446275.1 Gammaproteobacteria bacterium
GACAATAAAAAAGGCGGATGCGCCGGTGGAATGCATATAACGAATCAACCAGCCCCATTCCACATCACGCATGATGTATTCCACCGATGCAAAAGCCAACTTCGCATCAGGCTTGTAATGCATCGTTAGGAATATGCCGGTCACGATTTGTATGACCAATACCAGCAAGGCAAGCGACCCGAAGTAGTACCAGAAATTGAAATTTTTTGGTGCGTAATACTTGGCTAGATGTTCGTTCCACAACTTGGTAAGCGGGAAGCGGTCATCAATCCAAACCAACAGATTATTCAATATACTAGGCATCGCGAAACCCTGGTGGAATCTTTGTCGGTATCCCGCTGGAATCTTCTCCAATCAGTATCCTTGTATCGTTTAAATATGCGTAGGGAGGAACCACAAGGTTGGTAGGCGCCGGAACTCCAGCGTAGACTCGCCCCGCAAAATCAAAGAACGACCCATGGCAGGGACAAAAGAATCCTCCTTTCCATTCGACACCAAAACTGTGGGGTTCCTCGCTCCTGACCATGGTGGGGGAACATCCCAAATGTGTGCAGATCCCCACCACCACCATGTATTCTTCCTTGATCGAACGGTAACTGTTTCTCGCATACTCCGGTTGCTGATCCAGCTGGGAATCCGGATCCCGCAACCGGTCGTTTAATGTCGGCAAATCCTGCAACATCTCCGGGGTCCGGCGAATAATCCACACCGGCTTCCCACGCCACTCCACAATTAAGCGTTGACCAAGCTCCAATTTATCGATATCCACTTCCACCGGCGCGCCAGCCGCATGGGCTCGAGCACTTGGCTGCATGGACTTCACGAAAGGAACCGCCGTATAGACTATCCCTATACCGCCCACCACCGTTGCGGCGGCGGTAAGGAAACGACGCCGACTGGTATCCACAACCTCTACACTCATTAGGACTGTTTTCCCCGTAGAACCGGGCCCATTTGGCGCTGGGCCTCGGAAAAGGGGGTTAGTATACAACCCCTGTCAAGCGAGGATTTATTCCTACGGATAGTGCTGAAATAGGCGTCATCTTCATTAATATGATTAATATCAATTAGTTATAGTAGAATCGGGCTAAGAAGCAGAAATTGGCGGTTACATTGCCCGTAACATCCCCGCTCCAATGACATCGGCGGAAACATAAATCTAACAGGCCTTTATCAACCGTGGCCGGACTATACCGGGTTATCGATATCGATAAACTCGAATTGCAAATCGAATTGCGCCGCAAGGTGGGCGCCGACGGCCTGGACTCCATAGCGTTCCGTAGCATGGTGACCAGCCGCAAAGTAATGGATCTGTGATTCTCTGGCGATATGAACCGTGGGTTCCGATACTTCACCGCTGATAAACGCGTCTAACTCCAAGGCCGCTGCCGCTTCGATATAGGTCTGGGCCGCACCTGTACACCATCCCACGGTTTGGATGGGGTCACGACCACCCGGCACATGCAGAGGCATCCGCCCTAACCGCTGCGACAGGTGTGACGCCAAATCGCCACCGGACAGCGGAGTTTGCAGTTTACCGAAAAGGGCCAGTTCCGGTCCGTCGCCGGCGCCGAAACGTCCCTGCACCTCTAACCCCAAGATACGCGCCAATTGAATGTTATTACCGAACTCCGGATGTGCATCCAATGGCAGGTGGTAAGCCAGCAAGCTTATGCCGCTTTTTATCAGTCCCGCGATACGTTTTCGTTTCATTCCCGTGATCGCGAGGTCTTCTCCGGTCCAAAAATACCCATGGTGTACCAACAACGCATCGGCTCCTGTTGCAACCGCCGCCTCAATCAAGGCAAGGCTGGCGGTAACCCCGCTTACCAGTTTGCGCACCTGGGGTTTACCCTCCACCTGCAACCCATTGGGGCAGTAGTCCTGGAACTCATCTACACACAGCAACCGACTCGTGTAGGTGACCAATTCTGACAAGGCGATCATAATGGAAAGCATACCCCAACTTTAGACAGGGGGTCAGAAACGCCGTTTTTCGGTAGTGGCTCAGTTTGTAACAGGCCGAATAAATTCGGCCCTACAAAGAACGGTATCGTAGGGCGGAATTTATTCCGCCAGACATATTTGACGACAAACTGACCCACTACCCGTCGTTTACCATCTGCATTGACTATCCTTGAGGCGCGAAATGCCCGACCGCCTGCCGCGCTTTTCGATCGGTACAGATGCGTGGTAGGTTATGGGGGTTATGGGCATTCGAAAAATCGCTGGGTTTTTGTTCTGGTCGGCCATATTAGGGCTAGCGGCGGCCTTTCTGGTCGTCCTCATTCGACCCGATCTGGTGCAACCGGACCATACCGTGGTGAAGGTCAGGGAGCAGACGGTGCCCGCCCCTACCGCCAAGACCAGCGATTCAAGTTGGTCAGGGCCGGTATCCTACGCGTCTGCCGTAGAGACAGCCGCACCGGCTGTCGTAAACATCCATACGACCAAAGTGGTACGAGAGCGCGCCCATCCCTTCGCCAATGATCCATTTTTCCAATACTTTTTTGGTGACCGCTATTCCCGTCAGCGTAAGCGGCTGCAAACCAGCCTGGGATCCGGCGTTATTATCAGCGAAAACGGTTATGTGTTAACTAACCATCATGTAGTTGCGGGCGCCGACGAAATTCACGTCATGCTTGCCGACGGTCGTAATACCAAGGCTTCCGTTGTAGGAACAGACGCCGATACCGATTTGGCAATACTTCGAGTCGAGATAGCGGACCTTCCCACGATAGTGATTGGTGATTCCGATCGGATTCGCGTCGGCGACGTGGTACTGGCCATCGGCAATCCTTTCGGGGTTGGACAAACGGTAACCCAAGGTATCGTCAGTGCAACGGGTCGAAATCAGCTGGGGATTAACACCTTTGAAAATTTTATTCAGACCGACGCGGCCATCAATCCAGGCAATTCAGGTGGTGCGCTAGTGAATGCCTATGGTGAATTAATTGGTATAAATAGCGCTATCTTCAGCCGTTCAGGAGGATCACAGGGTATTGGCTTTGCGATTCCGGTCAGTCTGGCTAAAGATATTATGACGCAAATCATTGAACACGGAACAGTAGTCCGGGGTTGGCTAGGTGTCGAGGCTCAAGATCTTACGCCGGCACTAGCTGCTTCTTTTGGCCTGGACAATACCCGTGGCGTGCTAATTGCCGGCATCTGGCGTAACGGTCCGGCCGACCGCGCCGGCTTGCAACTCGGTGACATCGTCACTGCCATCAATGGGCAGCCTGTCAGCAACTCGCGCGGCGCCATGTACTTAATTGCCAAACAACGGCCCGGTACCGCGGTAACGGTGACCGGCGTGCGTCAGGGCGAGGCGTTTGAAACTTCCATCCAAGTGGTACGGCGCCCCTCGAATACACGCGCACGATAATTAGTGATAAATGCATCAACCCTTCTAAAGCAGTCATAGGGAAGCTTGTAGCGCGGAAAGAAATACACTGTTTTCCTCGGTGGTGCCTACCGTTACTCGCAGGCAATCCTGTAGCAGGCCGCCCGCGGAGTCCATGTTCTTGACTAATACGCCCCGTTTCCGCAGCTCTTCGAATAATCCCTGTGCGCGCCCGGCGGGAACCCGAAAAAGAATAAAGTTGGCCTCACTGGCATAGGGGTGAATCCCGCTGAGTTTGGCTAATTCGCCGAAAAGCGTGGCGCGGTCCCGGCGAATCCACCGGGCTTGCTCATCCATCAACTGCCGATGATCCATGGCGAAGTCGACGCTTACCTGGGTAAGTACGTTAATGTTATATGGCAGTCGCGTTTTATTGATTTCTTCCAACCAATCCGGCAAACCGACTAAGTAACCTAAACGCAGGCCCGCCAGCCCCGCCTTCGAGACGGTTCTCAAGATCAGCAAATTATCGTATTTACCGGGCTCATCAAGAAAGGTCTTATCGGTAAAGGCCGCGTAGGCCTCATCCACCACTACCAGCCCGTCAGCCGCTTCGATAACCTTACGAACGTCGTTCTCGCTAAACAGATTTCCGGTAGGATTATTGGGATAGGCTAGAAAAACCACTGCAGGACAGTGAGTCTTAATGGCCTCCAGCATGGCGGGCAAATCCAAGCCAAAGCCATCGGTGCGCAAGGGAATACCAACGTAGTCCATATTGACCAACTCGGCAATGAGTTGATACATCACGAAAGTCGGCTCCGGCGCCAGTACGGTGCGGCCTTTTTCGGCAACCGACAACGCGATCATCTGAATCAATTCGTCGGAACCGTTGCCCAACAAAATATCCAGGCCATCCGGCACTTTCGCGGCGATTCGCAGCCTTCTTTTCAAGGCCTTTGCATCGGGGTCTGGATATCGATTCAAGCTCGCGCCGCGCAGCATATCCAGCCAGTCCTGCACCAGCGACTCCGGCCATGTATAAGGATTTTCCATGGCATCCAGCTTGACGCATTTGCCAGGATCCGGAACGTGGTACGCCGACTTAGCCCGTATCCGGGGGCGTATCCATTTTGTAATCTTCGCTTGGATAGTCATCGGTAAATTCAGTAGGACCGGCGCCCCGCCGGGAATGTGTAATTTCGTAGGACCGGCGCCCCGCCGGGAACAATTGAAATTCCCGGCAGGGCGCCGGTCCTACAAGAATAACGGATTTAGCGTTTCAATCGAAACTCAGCGGAACGGGCGTGGGCGGTCAAACCTTCACCCCGGGCCAGCACGGATGCCGTCTTACCCAAAGTATCCGCTCCTTGCACAGAGCAATTGATTACGCTTGAGCGCTTCTGAAAATCATAGACCCCTAGCGGCGACGAAAATCGTGCCGTTCCGGACGTGGGCAGGACATGGTTTGGTCCGGCACAATAGTCTCCCAGCACCTCCGCGGTGTAACGACCCATGAACACAGCGCCGGCATGCCGAATCCCTGCCGCCAATGACTGAGGATCCTGCACCGATAATTCCAAATGTTCCGGGGCGATGAAGTTGGCTACCTCCATCGCTTCTTGCATATCCTTTACTTGGATGAATATTCCCCTTGCGCTTAAGGAAGCTCGAATAATGTCGGCGCGCTCCATGTCCGGAAGCAGACGCTCAATGCTGGATTGCACCTGATCCAGAAAGGCCTGATCCGGGCTCATTAAAATTGCCTGGGCATTTTCATCATGCTCCGCCTGGGAGAATAGATCCATGGCAATCCAGTCCGGTTCCGTTTCACCATCGCAGATCACAAGGATCTCCGAAGGCCCGGCAATCATATCGATTCCGACCGTCCCAAATACCATTCTTTTGGCGGTAGCCACATAGATGTTGCCAGGCCCAACGATTTTATCTACTTTCGGAATCGTCGCTGTTCCATAGGCAAGAGCTGCGATTGCCTGTGCGCCCCCCAGCGCAAAAACCCTGTCGACTTCGGCAATTCGCGCTGCCGCCAGCACCATCTCATTCACTTTACCCGCGGGAGCAGGAACCACCATTATTAGTTCAGGGACACCGGCGACCCTGGCAGGGATGGCATTCATCAACACAGACGAAGGATAGGCCGCCTTGCCTCCAGGCACATATAGGCCAACCCGATCCAATGGCGTAACTTGCTGGCCCAGTACCGTACCATCCGGTTCGGTATAGGACCATGCTTCTACTTTCTGGTGTTCGGCGTAACTGCGTAACCGGCGTGCTGCCACCTCTAACGCCTGCCGCTGCACTACGTCAATTGTTTGCAACGCGGCATCCAAGCGCTGCGTGGGAACTTCCAGATCCGCCACGTTTTTTGCATCCGCGCCGTCGAAGCCGGCGGCGTATTCCAACACCGCCGCATCGCCTCGCGAACGGATATCATCCAAAATATCGCGCACTGTGTCAGCCACCGCTTGGCTGGCACCATCCGTCCAGTCCAGACGCGCCTGCAATTGCGTCCAGAAATCGGCTGATCCAGTGGCGATACGGAGAATGTCGATCATTAGTTTAATTCGTTGATAGTGAAGTCCGCGCGGAAAAAACAGTTATTCACCTGTTTGCAGTTCCACTGCCTCCTTCATTTTTGCAATAAATGCCTTAACCGGTTTGTGTTTCATTTTTAAAGATGCCTTATTGACCACCAGGCGCGAACTGATATCGGTGATGTGCTCCAAAGGCTCCAGCCCGTTGGCCTTTAGGGTATTACCCGTGTCCACAAGGTCTACGATCCGGTCCGCCAAACCTACCAGTGGTGCTAATTCCATAGAACCATACAACTTGATAATCTCAACCTGCTGACCTTGGGCAGCATAGTAGTTTCTCGTCGAAGTCACATACTTGGTAGCGATACGCAACCGTGACCTTTCCTTGGCGCCAGATGATGGACCGGCAACCATCATGCGACATCGGGCAATTTTCAGGTCCAGTGATTCGTAGAGACCTTCACCCCCGTGTTCCATGAGTACATCTTTCCCCACCACACCTAAATCCGCGGCACCGTATTGCACGTACGTGGGCACATCGGCCGCGCGAATAATGATTAATTTAATGTCGCTGTTGTTGGTATCTAATATCAACTTGCGGCTTTCGTCGGGGTCATCCAAGGGCACAATGCCGGCATGCGCCAGCAGCGGCAAAGTCTCTTTGAATATACGGCCCTTGGATAAGGCAATTTTTAATAAATCGGTCATCGTTCTTAGAGGCGTGGTTGAGCCGCCCATCCTTCCGGCGTGTAGGTATGCAGCGCAAGGGCATGAATTTCTCCTTGCATCCGATCACCCAGAATGTCGTACACCATCTGATGCTGTTGCACCGGATTCTTGCCCTCAAACATGTCGCTCACGACGATGGCTTCGAAGTGATCTCCGTCACCCTGGATCTTTACCTGGCAACCGGGCAGGCCCGATTCGATCAACTGTTTTAACTCATCTGCTTGCATGAAATGGCATCGCTATCCGGCTCAATCACAAAATAGGCCAACTAAAATCAGGGCCCCAGGCATCATCGGCACCGACGGGTATAGGCGGGCTCAACGATAGTTGGCATTTGTGGCAATCATATAGAAATGTGATGGAACACGCGATCTTTTGCGGCTAGCCCTTAGTTAATATCAATCTGCCGACAGGGAATGGGGCTCCTCACATCGCTACCACACCTACAGCCTACTGATCCTGTGCCTTTACGGGCGCCACGTCTTGGCAACCATTTCGAACCGTGTATGATTTCAGGGTCGCAGCCGCCGCCGAATTATCTGATCCCATCCCCATGGAGTTTTATCTGTTAGCCATTATTGGTGGATTCGCACTACTGGTATGGGGAGCCAACCGGTTTGTCGTAGGTGCGGCGGCAACCGCGTATCATCTCGGGGTGTCTCCGCTCATTATCGGTCTGACTATCGTTGGATTTGGCACGTCGGCACCGGAAATTCTCGTATCCGCCATGGCCGCCTGGCAGGGCAACCCCGGTTTATCCATTGGCAACGCCATCGGCTCAAACATTACCAATATAGCCCTGGTATTAGGAGTCGGCGCGTTGATAACACCCTTGGACGTACATTCCCAAGCCTTGCGACGGGAGTTGCCAATCCTTGTCGGGGTCATGTTCGCTGTCTTGCTGTTGATCCTGGACGGGGTACTAAGTCGTGTAGATGGAATAATCCTGCTGTTGGGTCTTGTCCTAATACTTACCTGGATCACTAAAGTCAATATCAATTTCCGGGGGCATGATGCGATCGCCGATGAAGTGGAAGAAGAGATTCCCGCAGATCTGACCATTCGTGGCGCGCTTGGATACTTAGCGATGGGGCTGGTGGTACTGTTGTTCAGTTCATTCTTACTGGTCTGGGGTGCAACCGAAATCGCCCGTACGCTTGGCGTTAGCGATCTAATTATCGGCCTCACCATCGTTGCCTTGGGCACCAGCCTGCCGGAACTGGCTACAACGGTGGTGAGCGCGCTAAAACATGAGCATGATATTGCTATCGGCACCATCATCGGCTCGAATCTATTTAATCTCCTCGCCGTGCTTGGCATGCCGGGGCTGATTAGCCCCGGACCCTTTGAAGCAGGGCTGTTGACCCGTGATTACCCCATTATGATCGGCCTCACCCTGTTGTTTTTCTGCATGGCCTACAAATGGCGCGGCGGCACGCCGCGGATCAACCGGTTGGAGGGATCTATGCTGTTATCCGCCTACGTTGGCTACCAGACCTTGTTATACTTAACGGCCCGGGGATTACTCGGCTAGCGCAGGACGCCGGCCATGCAGGAAATCGGGTATCCGGAAACAACTGCGAAATGAAAAAAACAGGAACAAATCCAGCTCAAGCCGAAACCGCGGCAAATGAGGATGCGGCACTGACTCACGAGTCAACGAAACTCTCCAACGTCCGGGAATTGGGGTTAGCTGTCATAACGATCGAAGCCCGCGCCGTAAGCGCGCTTGCAGACCGAATTGACGAACGGTTTTTCAAGGCCTGCGAATACATGCTTCAATGCGAGGGCCGGGTAATAGTCATTGGCATGGGGAAATCAGGCCACATAGGACACAAGATTGCGGCGACCTTGGCGAGCACTGGAACACCGGCTTTTTTTGTGCATCCTGGAGAAGCCAGTCACGGCGACCTGGGAATGATCACCGATAAAGATGTCGTACTGGCGATTTCAAACTCCGGAACCACCGATGAGATCTTGACGATATTGCCACTGATAAAAAGACTGGGGGTTCCCCTGATTTCGTTAACCGGAAATCCCCTTTCCGTACTTGCGAAAACCGCCGACACTAACCTGGATGTAAGCGTAGAGGAAGAAGCATGCCCGTTGGGATTGGCTCCTACGGCAAGCACTACGGCGACCCTCGTCATGGGAGATGCGCTAGCGATTGCGCTACTGGAATCCCGGGGCTTTACTGCTGTTGATTTTGCCCTGGCTCATCCGGGCGGCAGTCTCGGTCGTCGCCTGTTATTACGCGTCGATGGCCTTATACACACCGGCGATGAAATTCCAAAGGTTCAGGAATCAACGCTTCTGAGCGAAGCATTGGTGGAAATGACCCGTAAGGGGCTTGGCATGACTGCTGTTGTAGATGGACAGGACAACGCCATAGGGATTTTTACCGATGGTGATTTACGCAGAGCCATCGACCATAAGATTGACGTCCACCTCACTCTGATAAACCAGGTCATGACCACAGATTTCAAGAGTATTGCACTAGGCATACTTGCCGCCGAGGCATTGCGAGTGATGGAAGAAAATACGATCAATGCCCTGCTGGTAATTGACGGCAATAATAAGCTCATAGGGGCACTGAATATGCACGACCTGCTGCGGGCAGGCGTAGTTTGACGCTCAATAAAACGGGAAAAACCAGGTGGGTCAGTTGAGAGACGTTCTGGAAAAAGCGGCGCGGATTCGTCTGCTAATTTTTGATGTGGATGGAGTACTTACTGATGGAAGCCTGTATTTCACCGAGGATGGCAAGGAGTATAAAGCGTTTAACTCCAGGGATGGCCATGGCATCAAAATGCTACTTGGCCACGGCGTAGAAATTGCCGTCATTACCGGGCGCACGTCGAAAATTGTCAACCATCGAATGAATAATCTTGGTATTCTCCATGTATATCAGGGGAAATCGGACAAAATCCCCGCCTTTGAAGAGCTGATAGCAGACCTTGGCATTTCACCTCAAGACACAGCCTATGTAGGTGATGACATTGTAGATTTACCCGTAATGCGCAGAGTTGGTCTGGCGATTGCGGTACAGGATGCTCATCCCTTTGTCAAACAGCACGCCCACTGGCAAACACCGAAACCGGGTGGGCGCGGTGCTGCCCGGGACGTTTGTGAATTGATTCTTGAGGCAAAGGGAAAATTAAATGATGAGCTGGAAACTTACCTTTAATGCCGGCGCGCAATCTGTTCACTGTGCTGTTATTTCTGCTCGCGACAGCATCGAGCTGGTGGCTCTATCAAAAAGTTCAGCCAATCGAACCGGCGCGGTCCATAGAAGCCAAGCACGAGCCTGATTACTTCTTCGAAGATTTTGTTGTCACTTCCATGAATTCCCAGGGACAACCGAAGCATCGGCTAAAGGGAGTTCGTATGGCCCACTACCCCGACGACAACACCACTGAGATTGAACAACCAGAACTGGACCTTTACGCAAATGCGAAGCCAGTATGGCGAATTAGTGCTGAACATGGGTTGATCTCCGCGGAAGGGGACCAAATACTCATGGGCGGGGAAGTCCAAATCAAGCGGCACGGATCAGGGCAACAGGATGCGGTCTATGCGCGTACCCGTGATGTATTGGTCAGGCTTGACGAGAAATATGCGGAAACAGACCAGTTGGTCGTTATCACCAGCGGGAGCGTAAAGGTGAAAGCGGTTGGTATGCGTGCATACATAGGGAAGGGACGTGTCGAACTACTTTCAAAAGTGGAAGGCGTTCATGCGCCCAATTAACAAACCACTGAGGAACGCCGAGCGGGTACGATATTGGGTTTGCCCTCTCATTCGGGCTACGGGGTGTCAGGAAGTAGCCAAGAGAAATATGCTCGAGATAAGGCGGCCCAAGACGGCAGACTACCTTGTACGCTGCGCTTTCTCTCCACGTAATGCCTTGACTCCCGCCCGCATGAAACTTCTTCAACAACTCGTCAAAATGCCGGCGGCCCATATTGGGTGGATTTTACTTGTATTGGCACTAGCTCCACTGAATAGCATGGCATTATCCAGCGACCGGGATAAGCCCATGTACATTGAGGCAGACCGCGCTGAACTGAATGACCGGACTGGTGTGAGTACTTATTGGGGCGGTGTGCAGGTTAGTCAGGGGACCATGGTGCTGAACGCAGACACCCTTACGGTACACAACCGCAAGCGTCAAATCATAACGGTGGTGGCGGAAGGGAAACCAGCGCAGTTCCGACAGCGTCCGGATAACCAAACTGAAGATGTTAAAGCAAATGCCGATCATATAGAGTATCGGGGCCTCGACGAGCAGCTAATCCTGCTGGGAGGCGCAAAAGTATGGCAGGCAGGAAACGTTTTTCAAAGCGATAAAATCGTATATGACATGAAGCATAATGTGGTGAATGCAGGCGGCGAACACTCCGAGATAACTGACCAACAGCGTGTGCGCATTACGATCCAACCCGACAGCAATCCCGCGAACAACCATTCTAAGCCGGACACCCAATGAGCGTTTTCCAGGCCCGCGATCTAGTCAAACATTACCAATCCCGCCCCGTAGTGAATAAGGTATCCGTCGAGGTTCGCAGCGGTGAAGTGGTAGGCCTGCTCGGACCTAACGGCGCGGGGAAAACCACCTGTTTCTATATGATGGTAGGGCTGGTCAGATGCGACGAAGGTGAAATCCGGCTTGATGACCAAATATTGACGTCTCAGCCCATGCATGTGCGGGCACGCCATGGGGTCGGCTATCTGCCCCAGGAACCTTCTGTATTTCGCAAACTCACGGTAGAACAAAACATCCTTGCAATATTGGAGACCCGGCCCGGCCTCGACAAATCCGAACGGCGGCAACGGCTGGAAGATCTGCTCCAGGCCCTGCATATCGGTCACCTGCGCGACCAACTTGGCCTTAGCCTTTCCGGGGGAGAACGGCGCCGGGTTGAAATCTCCCGCGCCTTGGCTGCAGACCCTCGATTTATGCTGCTGGACGAACCTTTTGCCGGTATCGACCCGCTGTCAGTGGTTGATATCCAGCACATCGTCACACACCTAAAAGAACGGGATATCGGTATTCTTATTACCGATCACAATGTCCGGGAGGCGTTAGGGATTTGTGACCGCGCCTACGTCATTAACGATGGCCAGGTAATTGCCTCGGGTTCCCCCAAGGATATCATTGATAATCAACAGGTTAGGGATGTATATCTGGGCCACCATTTTCAGCTGTGAGTACTATGCCGGAAACTACTTCTGCGCTGGCATGAATAATGCAGTAAAATTGATTGTGGAAAATTAAGGTGGTCAAACCCGAACTATGAAACCCTCACTTCAGCTCCGTCTCGGCCACCAGCTAACCATGACCCCACAACTGCAGCAGGCCATCCGCCTGTTACAGCTCTCAACCGTAGAACTCCAGATGGAAGTCCAGCAGGCGCTGGAATCTAATCTAATGCTGGAAACCGTAGAACCTGATACCGGCGAGGAATTGCAACAAGAAGCCAGCGGAAATGGGGAGCAACCTAGCGCTGGAGACACCGAAGGTGACCCTGAATCCGATGGCCCGCAGGAAGCAAGCCAGGATACGATTCCGGAAGAGCTTCCCACAGATAGTGCCTGGGAGGACGTTTACGAGTCCGGCGTTACTTCCTACAGCGCCCCCGAAAGCCGGGATAACTGGGACTATTTTGAGACTCATGTTACCGAAACCGAGAGCTTGCAGGATTACCTGCTTTGGCAGCTGGAGATGGCTCCGCTTACCGAGCGGGATAAAGCCATAGGTGGAGCTATTATCGATTCCATCAGTGATGACGGGTATCTGATGAGCGGCACGGAAGATATCCGGCAGGACCTGGGGGATGAAATCGATCTGGATGTAGACGAAGTAGAGGCAGTGCTTCATCATGTACAGCACTTCGACCCCGTGGGCGTTGGGGCCCGGGACCTGAAGGAATGCCTGGCCATACAGTTACGGCAGTTTGAACCCGACACCCCTTGGCTAAAAGAAGCTCAACAGCTCGTGAACACGCATCTGGATGTATTGGGGTCGCGGGACCATAATCAGATTATGCGTGACATGAAGCTATCCCAGCCCGAACTGCAGGAAGTGGTCCAACTGATTCAATCGCTAAATCCACGCCCAGGGTCTCAGGTTACTAAAACCACGCCGCAGTACATCATCCCGGATGTATTTGTTTCTAAGCGAAATGGCCAGTGGCGCGTGGACTTAAATCCGGAGGCCTCCCCACGTATCCGCATTAATCCCGAGTACGCCAGCATGGTACGGAGAGCCGATAATAGCGATGATAATACCTACTTGCGTAATCACCTGCAGGAGGCACGATGGTTTCTCAAAAGCCTGCGCAGCCGAAATGAAACCCTGCTCAAAGTTGCAAGGTGTATCGTTAAACGACAAAGTGACTCGCTAGACCACGGCGAGGAGGCCATGAAACCACTGGTGCTGAGGGATGTCGCGGAAATTGTGGAGATGCATGAATCGACCATATCCCGCGTGACAAATCAGAAATATATGCATACGCCGAAGGGAATTTTCGAGTTCAAGTACTTTTTTTCCAGCCATGTTGGAACGCAGGGCGGCGGTGAATGCTCCTCTACAGCAATCCGTGCAATGATTAAAAAACTGGCCGCAAGTGAAAATCCTGTAAAGCCCTTAAGCGACAGCAAGATCGCGGCATTGCTCTCGGAAAAAGGTATTAAAATAGCGCGCCGGACGATAGCAAAATACCGGGAGGCCCTGTCGATTCCGCCGTCCAATGAACGTAAAAAACTAGCCTGAAAGTAGCACAAAAGGAGTCTGAAGATGCAAATTAGCCTGACCGGACATCATCTTGAAATAACTCCGGCACTTCGCGATTACGCTACCAGCAAGATGGAAAAACTTGAACGACATTTTGACCATGTAACCAACCTTCATGTGATATTGAGCGTAGAGAAGCTGCGCCATACGGCAGAAGCCACAATGCACATAAATGGCGGCAACCTGTTTGCGGACGCTACTCATGAAGATATGTACGCTGCAATTGACGCGCTAGTGGATAAGCTAGACCGGCAAGTAAAAAAACATAAAGAAAAACTAACGGACCATCACCGCGGCACAGGTGCACGTAAAGACGCACAGTTTTAAATAACATGCTAGGACCAGGCAGAATCTGACAAGAGCCACTAGCAGTATTTGGAAGACGAAAATGCATATTACAGAACTGATCAATCCGAAACGGATAAGATACAGTCAGGAAGTAAGCAGTAAAAAACGCGTTCTGGAACAACTCAGTCAGCTATTTGCTGAGAGTACTCTGAGCCTGACGCAAGACAAAATATTCGATAGTTTGATTGAGCGCGAACGCTTAGGCAGCACGGGATTTGGAAAAGGTGTGGCAATTCCCCATAGCCGAATACAAGGGCTCAAACAACCACTTGCGGCATTTATAAAATTGGATCACGGCATTGATTTCGATGCCATGGACAATGAACCTGTCGATTTATTGTTTGCCCTGCTGGTACCGGAAGATTCCACGGAAGAACACTTACAGTTACTGGCTCAACTGGCGCAGATGGTTAGCGAACCGGACTTATGCTCTCAGCTTCGGGCCATTAATGATCAGAGTGGTTTATATGAGCTGTTACGACACTGGGAACATGAAAACATCTCGGCATGACCACTGTACTCACCGTACAAGCGCTGCATGATAAATTTCACGAAAAACTGGGGTTAGAGTGGATTGCAGGCCATCTGGGTTCCGGGCGTGTCGTCGAGCCGGCGCAAAGCGAAGACCCCTCTAAGACGTCCCTGGTTGGCTATCTCAATTTTATTCATCCTCATCGCATTCAGGTGCTCGGCACAAGGGAACTGAGCTACTTGAAAGGGTTAAAACAAAACTCGCGCAAAGACGCAATCCACCAGTTATTTTCCGGCCAATCAGATCTAGTGCTGATCGCCGAGTCAGGCAATATTCCAAACGATCTTAAGCAGCGTGCAGAAGCCACCAGCACTGCTGTAATGACGTCAGGCCAATCTAGTGAGAAGCTGATCAACACTCTCCACTATTTTCTTGCCAGTCGTTATGCCGAGAAAAAAACGCTGCACGGCGTATTTATGGAGGTGATGGGAATCGGCGTCTTGATAACCGGGGACTCCAGCATCGGTAAGAGCGAGCTGGCCCTGGAATTAGTCAGCCGGGGACACCGGCTGATCGCCGACGACGCGCCGGAGTTCTCACCGGTGGCCCCAGATTTGCTGAGCGGTACCTGCCCCCCATTATTACAGGACTTTCTTGAGGTTCGGGGTCTTGGTGTACTCAATATACGGGCCATGTTTGGGGACAGCGTAATTAAGCCAAGCAAATATCTTCGCTTGATCGTTTACCTTGAGAAAATGACCGACGAGCAACTAAGCCAGATCGACCGGCTGCACGGAAGTCACCGTAAACGAAATTTGCTTGGCATTGAAGTTCCAGAGATCACTGTTCCTGTAGCACCTGGCAGAAATCTAGCGGTAATGGTTGAGGCGGCGGCAAAAAATCATATTCTAAAACTTAAGGATTACGATGCCGGCGACGCGTTCGCTGAGCGTCAACAGAAGTATATAAAAAACGACGCATCATGAGATTGGTAATTGTCACGGGGCTGTCAGGTTCTGGTAAGAGCGTTGCGCTTCGTACGCTGGAAGATGCCGGTTACTACTGCATTGACAATTTGCCGGTAGCCCTGCTTGAAGCCTTTGTAGACCAATTGGTAGTAACCGGGAATTTACCACCAAGAGAAGCGGCCGTGGGGATCGATGCACGTAATCAGTCTAGTGAGCTGAGCCGCTTCCCCGACATCCTGGCACACTTGAAAAATAGAGGAATTGAAACTGAAATTCTCTTTTTGCGCGCGGATGAACCTACCCTATTGAAGCGATATAGCGAAACGCTGCGCAAGCATCCCCTTAGTGGTGACAAGATGTCATTGGCGGATGCGATCCAACAGGAAAAAGATTTGCTGGACCCTATTTCAGAAAATGCCGACATGCATATCGACACATCCCGGATCAATGTTCATCAACTTAGAGACTTGGTGCGCGATCGCATCGCCCGGGATAAACCTCAATCTATTTCTTTGTTGTTTCAGTCGTTTGGCTACAAGCACGGGGTTCCCACCGATGCCGACTTCGTGTTTGACGCACGCTGTTTACCAAATCCCCATTGGGAACCACTGCTAAGGCCGTTAACCGGCTTGGATCAGGAAGTAATTGATTATTTGCGCGAACAATCTTTAGTCGACCAGATGTTATCATCACTGTCGGAATTTCTGGAAGCCTGGATCCCTCGCTTCGTTGAGAACAACCGCAGTTACCTGAGCATCGCGATCGGTTGTACTGGCGGGCACCATCGCTCTGTTTATCTTGCGGAGACGCTGGCAAGCCATTTTGGAGAACACTATGACGACGTACTCACCCGCCACAGGGAACTGCAATGAGCGTAGGGTTACTGATCATAACTCACGGGAAAATCGGCCAAGAACTGCTGGACACGGCGACGGCATTACTGGGAGACTGTCCACTGTTCTGCAAGATATTATCTGTGGCGATAGATAGCGATACCGATGAAATAACTCGTCGTATGCGGACTATGCACAGCGAGTTAGATAA
>JAZFSS010000019.1:0-3022 GCA_036446275.1 Gammaproteobacteria bacterium
GGGTCGAAGACCCGAGCATCGCCAACAAGGCGATGCGAGTCAATCCTGTCGGGCGCGCCATTTATTAAAAGGTTCGCCCTTGGATTGCCGGCCCTCGAGCGCAGCTCTCGGGCGTTCGGCTCCAGCGAAGCGTTGCTTCGCGAACACCAGTCGCCTCACCCTGTCGGGTACGCCAATTAAAGTTTGGTGGTGGGTCAGTGTGACAGTATGTAACACGGTGCGGAGAGAGGGGAGGAATACCCATCGCTTAATCTCGTTATGCCGTCCATGGCTTCACTCGAATCGGAGGCGTTTCGCTCCACTATCCCTGTTGCGCTCACCGCCTACGACGCGCCGGGTATTCCTCCCCCTCTCTTCGCAGTAATCGAAACTGACCCACTACCTAAATTTTCAATGTTCGCCCTTGGATTGCCGGCCCTCGAGCACAGCTCTCGGAATTACAGCTGGATGGATTCCGGGATGGTCACTTCCATGGTCACGGGGAGGTGATCGGAAAACGGGTAGTGCAAAACCTTTACGTACTCTACCTGCAAGCTGTCAGAAACCAGGATGTGGTCAATGTTCCGGTGGGGCCGCCAGCTTGGGAAAGTGTTCAGACCAGGGACTGGTACTCGCACCGGCGTATTTTTAACCAGAAACCGCATTTCTTCACTTTGGGAGTGACAGTTCAAGTCGCCCATTAAGATCACATGTTCATATTGTTCAGTTAATGTGCTGATATAGGCAAGTTGTTGCATGCGCGCACGGTGCCCCAATGCCAGGTGAACAATAAGCAATACTAAGGGATTATTTTCAGTACCGTAACGGACCGACAGTACTCCGCGGCCCGGAATTTTTCCTGGCAAGCGGTGTTCCTGAATATTAGTAGGCCGTATACGGCTCAACATCCCGGTTGCGTGGCGGGCAATCTTGCCAACTCGACGATTGGTTTGGTCATACCAGTGCGGAAATCCGCCACGCTCCGCCAGGTACTGAGTCAGATTGATAAACCCGCTACGCAGACTGCCGGTATCGAGTTCTTGTAGTCCCACCACGTCGTAGCTTTGAATTAAACGGGCAATCCGATCAAGATTTTCAAAACGTTGTGGAAACGGCAGTACATGTTTCCAGCTTTGGGTAACGTAGTGCCGGTAGTTGTAGCTAGAGATGCCTGTTTGGATGTTGTAACTAAGCAGGCGCAGGCGGCGTTGCGGATTTTCCACCGCCATAGCAGGTGTATTAGAAAGATCGATACTTGGGGTCGGCAGTGATTGCTGCATATCTATTACTTGCTCATAACCTAGGGGTTACCGTCCGCGACATTTTCGAGAGTCGGACGTTCTTTCACGATCAAAAAGTCAACAACAGCAAACATATCTTTGGCGGTTCCAGCCATGCGCCCGGTGGTACGGTACTTTCCATTTACGATAAGCATCGGAACACTGGTAATTCCATAGCGTCTGGTAAGTTGCCGTGCGCGGCTCACTTTAGTTAGTACCGAAAACGAACCCAATGCGGAAATAAATTCCTTCTTCGATACGCCATGTTCCGCAACAAACGTACCTATGGAATCCGGAGTGGTTAACACCATTTTTTTATCATGAATAGCTTCAAAAAGGGGTCTGTGAATTTTGTCCAATACCCCTAGTACTTCAGCCGTATAAAATACTTTCGCGAACCACTCCCAACGATCACTGGGTATTGCGGGAAAGCGGACAAAGTCGACATCATCCGGCTTTTGCTTAAGCCACTCATTCACTGCAGGCTCAAGATCAAAACAATGGGAACAGCCGTACCAGAAAGCCTCTAACACCTCGACTTTGCCGGGGTCGCCAGTGGGCTGGGGATTGGCGATTCGCGCGTACTGTATGTCCTCTTTAAATAGCGGATCATCCGCGCCACTATCCGCCCATAATAAGCTGACCATAAAAGAGCCAACGAGTAACACTAATAATCGCCACATACCCTTCATGGTTACTCCTGAATTTGTACTCAGCCGCATCATTAGGATCTCTTGCCACCGCTATAACTATTTAAACAGTTTAACACTCCAGGTGCCGACGCGGTTATCGTGGTAAGCTGAATATTCACTTGCCGTCTTATGCGCCGGTTATGTTTCTCCCTGCCGCCGGACACTAATTTCCTGATCTCGTGGAAATTTCCGGTCTGTTGGGCGTCTTGGCTAAAGATCAGCGTTGACTTCGGGAGAAATCAGCCTCTTAACTTGAGACGACATTGCCGCGTGGTAGTTCCCTATAACTGGGACAGGGCGAAAGACGGCACGGCGACTATCCTTTTGGTCGCCGCAATGCCCAGCGGTTAGTGGAGCCCTTGAATATAGGATGCAACCGCCTGCATTTCCTGCTCAGTCATTTTGGCGGCAAGATCGCGCATCATGCCGGCCTGGTCATTGGCACGCTGGCCATCGCGGAAGGCTTTTAGTTGGCTCACTACATAAGCGACATGTTGCCCACGTAAGGATGGAAAGTTAGCCGCCGGATTGCCCAATCCGGAGGGGCTGTGACACCCAATACAGGCAGGCAACCCGGTTTCTGAATTGCCTCCCCGGTAAATTTTTTCGCCAAGATTCACAAGGTCGGGGTCCGCAAATCCGAGCTTGATTTCCTGACCGGAGAAATAAGCCGCCAGATCCTTCATGTCCTGTTCTGAAAGGGGTGTGGCCATGGGGGCCATGGTAGCGTTTTCCCGTGTCCCGGTTTTGAAATTCTGTAATTGCTTAACCGTATAGCCGGGGTGCTGACCCGCAAGGTTGGGCCACGTAGGATTCACACTATTGCCATCTACTCCATGACAGGCGCTGCAGCTGACAGATTTTGTTTTGCCCTCGGCGGCATCACCTACCGCCCATACGGTGCCTGAGGCTGCCAGTAGCCAGCCAGCCGCCGCCATCAATAACCATCTCTTCACGATTCCTGTTACTCCTGATTTGGCATAGGGCTCAAATTTAGTGTTCTGGCCCGTGGGAAAAGAACTCGTTTATATACCAGTCGTGCTATGGGCGGTCAAATGTTTCCCCGTAAAT
>JAZFSS010000020.1:0-5709 GCA_036446275.1 Gammaproteobacteria bacterium
CTCCGATCACCGCTTAGCAGTACGCTATTCGTCCGTTCGTCAGCAATCAACACAGGCCCGCGCCCGCGCCCGCGCCCGCGTGCAGCGGCCGCGCCCTTGCCTGCCACCGCACCCCCGCCGCCACGCGATAACGCCGTAAGGATCCGCACTACCTCGACCGCCGATGCGTATTGTAACCGTATCAGTTCCACCTCTGCCTCGCTCTCCCGGTCGATACGCTGGATAATGCTCACCAGGCGGTCGATGTTACGGGCCCGGTCCGAAATAATAAGTACATTGGTAGCCGGATATGCCGCAAGATGTCCCTGCTGTGGCACCAGCGGACGCAATATCGGCACCAATTGCGCCGCGGCAACGTACTCTATTTGTATGACACGGGTGACCATTTGGTCCCCGTGTTTCGAAGAACGACCGGTTATGGTTGGGATACTGTCCTGTTTTGCGTTCACATCCGGCACGATCTTGACCACCGCACCACTGGGTACCGCGGAAAAACCATGCACCTTCAGCACCGACAAGAAAACCTCATAGACCTCAGCACCACTCATGGCCCGAGCTGAAATGACGGTAACCTTGCCCTTCACACGCGGGTCCACAATGAAATTGGTCCCGGTAATTTCCGATACCGTGCCAATTAATGCCCTAATATCGGCGTCCTTCAGATTCAGCGTCACTTCCTGGGCAATCGCCTGGTGCATCCATAACAGCCCACTTGCCAAACCGGCACACAACAACCGTAGGAACCACTTGCCGGGCGGCAATCCTGTGTTACGGTCCTGTTTGGACCAGCGACCATAGTCATTATTCATGTGCAATATCCAGATATCCCGCGGAATTCTCACCCAGGGATTGACTTCAGGGAAGCACCACCGACAAGTTCACTTCCCGTCCTTTCCGCAACACCGTAATATTAAATTGATCCGCCGACCGCAACTTGCTTGCTGCTTCCAATCCTTTCGACATACTCGTTAACTTGATCCCATTGACCTCCGTGACAATATCGCCCGGCGCCAAGCCGATATTTCTCAGCAATTTATTGTTCTTGCCCCCCCCCAAACGGTAACCGATAAATTGGCCATTTTTTATCGCCGGGACCGGCCGTAATATCCTGACCATCCCCCCTGGATCGGATTCGAGCTTTTCCTGGTAGCTCGTGAGCAGTGCGCTTGCCGACGCGTTGAGTTTTCTACTGCGCCTACTCCCGGCCTTGCGACTAGTTGCCGCGGGAAGCGATTCGCGCCGGCCGCGGAATCCAACAAGTCGCTCAAGCCGTAGCGTCTCGCGCCTTTGATTACGCTTCAGAATCACCCGATCCGGATGAATCTCCATCAACTCCGCGTCACCAGGTAGTTGCGCGCCGATGCTATAAATCCTTTGATCGCCCTTGGGATCGGCAATGATCGCCCGGGCACTGTCCTTTTCGTCGGAGGATAACACACCCATCAGCTTAAGATTAAGCCGGGTTTCCGGGGCCTCAATGGAAATATCCGGGGGCCGTTCCACGGATTTTGCACGCCCGAAAAGATGCCAGCCTACAATCTGTCCATACCTTGGGGCCGTCGCCTGCACCATCTGCGTGGCAGGCGCGGATTTGCCCTCCTTGGGGGCAGGCAGGGCCGGAACCGGGACCAGGGACCAGGTTAGTTGGGCCAACTTATACGCTATCCACAACGCTAATAGGAGGTTGGCGATCCAGGCCACTTGCGCTACTCGCCCTCCCCGCAACAAACGGGCCAGTGACCCTGAGTTTAGAGCAGCAGATATCAACGCATTAATCCTGACTGTCCGATGCTACGGCGAACCATCGAGACTAACGAACATTAGAAACCGCGGCGAAGGGTCGGAATAGAACGCGGATCCGTGACAAACCGAACCTGGATAGTTTAAGAACTTTGCCATTTCAATTATGCACTTCAGTATCTTAGGTCTGGGCCCGAGGTCGACTCATGAAAACTGCGGGTTATGCATTTCGATTCCCAGCGGTCCGCCTGGATCCACGGTTGCGCCGCCCATCTGAGCGGTGCTGGCGCGGTTTGCGAATACGTTTTGCCGGCGGCTTCGGCTCCAAGAGCAGCTCAGGGGATACTGGCGATACTGGTATCTTGTGGCCGAGGTACTCCTCAATATCCGGCAGGGAATAAACGTAGGTCTCACAAGCAAAACTGATGGCATCTCCTTCGGCTCCGAGCCGGGCGGTACGTCCAATCCGGTGTACATAGTCTTCCGCGTCCTGGGGTAAATCGTAATTGATCACGTGACTTACGTTGGCAATATGCAAACCCCTGGCAGCGACATCTGTTGCCACCAGCATGGGCAACTCGCCCTTTTGAAACTTAGCCAGCAAGCGTTGCCGGGTGGTCTGAGGCACGTCTCCGGATAACAACGCCGACTCAAATCCATTGCCCTCCAGATAGGCCCAGACCCGCTCTCCATCCCGCTTGGTATTGACAAAAATAAGGGTACGGTGTGGATCTATGTGTTTCAGCAACCCTATTAGCAAGGAGATCTTTTCATCGTTGGAAATGTGGTAAAGGGTTTGACGGACCGTATCCACGGTCACCCCTTGTCCTTCGATCCGAACCAGCTGGGGATCGTTCATATGCTCATAGGCAAGTTCACTCACCCGCAGTGAAAGGGTGGCCGAAAACAGCAGCCCGAGCCGCTTTTCAGGCTCGGGACAGCGTCGCAGCAGATAACGCACATCACGAATAAAACCGAGATCGAACATGCGGTCCGCCTCGTCGATGACCACTACCTGGGCGTCGCGCAGGTGATACACGCGCTGCTTGAAATAATCGATTAATCGCCCGGGCGTGCCGATCAAAATATCGACCCCATTTGCAATGGTCTGACGCTGCTGCTCGTATCCGGTACCACCGTAGGCCAGCGCCAGCCGTAGCTCGGTATGTCGCCCCAGGATTTCAGCATCCTTATGAATTTGCATGGCAAGTTCCCTGGTCGGCGCCAATATCAACGCACGCGGTTGGTCGCTGTTGTGCACAGGCGCGGGGGGGCGAGTCAACAGGTGATTCATGGTAGCCAATAGGAATGCCGCGGTCTTGCCACTGCCGGTCTGGGCCTGGCCCGCCACATCCCGACCCTTCAGGGTCAACGGCAGGGTTGCCCACTGAATGGGCGTACAGCGAGAAAAACCTGCTTGCTCAACGCCTTGTAACAGTTCCTTGGGAAGATTGAGACTGGAGAAGTGGTGGTCCGTCAAATGCCGTTGCGTCATAACCGGTTAGCATACCGTAAACGCCAAGCCACGTCCTTTGACGAATCTACGATAGATTGCCGCTTCCGGTCTTGCAATAGCGCAAAGAATCGGCTCAAATAGCCCCCTAGTTCTTTAGCGCTGACCTAATCCCGACGATGAGAGGTTGGCTCCCACAGTGTCCGATGTGTCATAATCTACGCAAGGCCGGACCTTCAGGCCGAGAGATTTACCTGTTACGTCGGTCTACCGATTCCAAGCGCAGGCCCGGTTGAATTACCCTGTAAACTATTCCACGCATCAGCGCTGCATTTTGCAGTACCGGTAACAGGTACCTGCCAAGCGTGGGCGGACATCCCAAACCAGGAGAACGGAACGAGTGAGTGATCGTATAGTAGCAGTAACGGACGATACATTTGAGAAAGAGGTACTTGAGTCCGATGAGCCTGTGCTGGTGGACTACTGGGCCGAGTGGTGCGGTCCCTGTAAAGTGATTTCTCCGATCCTAAGTGAAATAGCGGATGAGTATGCGGGACGCATTAAAGTAACCAAATTGAATATTGATGAGAATCCCAACACTCCGCCTAAATACGGCATTCGTGGTATACCGACATTGATGTTGTTTAAAAACGGCAATGTCGATGCCACCAAAGTGGGGGCCCTGTCTAAATCCCAGCTTACCGTTTTCCTTGAAAGCAACTTATGAATTTAACGCGGTTCAGCGTAAGACCCTGGATCGATGATCGCAATCATGTTAGCCTGACGGCAGTTGTCCTTAATAATATCAGCACATACGCCGTACCAAACGGCAATTCTCCTGTAGTGATCCCGCCGGTATAGGTACCCACCGGTTAAATCATCTTGTTTATGCTTGCCAACCCTCAAACTTAACCCTCAAAAAAATTGAAGCGCCAATGAACCTTACCGAACTGAAACAAAAGCCCGCCGCCGACGTGGTTAGCCTCGCCCAATCCATGAACATTGAGGGCACTGCCCGGTCCCGTAAACAGGACATTATCTTCTCAATCCTAAAAGCGCACGCGCGAAACGGCGAAGACATCTTCGGCGACGGTGTGCTGGAGATTCTGCAAGATGGCTTTGGTTTCCTGCGCTCCGCCGATAGCTCCTATCTCGCCGGCCCCGACGACATCTATATATCACCGAGCCAGATCAGGCGCTTCAGTCTGCGCACGGGTGACACCGTGGCCGGCAAGATACGGCCACCCAAAGATGGCGAGCGCTACTTTGCACTACTCAAGGTTTCCGAAATCAACCTTGATTCTCCTGAAAATACCAAGGGTAAGGTGCTATTCGAAAATCTAACGCCATTGCATGCCAATGAGCGCATGACCCTGGAGCGGGGTAACGGCAGTACCGAGGACATTACCGCACGCATCATCGATATGTGCGCGCCGGTGGGCAAAGGCCAACGCGGACTGATTGTCTCGCCGCCTAAAGCCGGCAAGACCATGTTGCTGCAAAATATCGCCCAATCCGTTACGGCAAACCATCCGGAATGCTTTCTGATCGTGCTGTTGATCGACGAGCGGCCCGAGGAAGTGACGGAGATGATCCGCTCCGTGCGCGGTGAAGTGGTTTCCAGCACCTTTGACGAACCGGCCAGCCGTCACGTGCAGGTCGCTGAGATGGTTATTGAGAAGGCGAAACGTTTGGTGGAACACAAAAAGGACGTAGTTATCCTGCTGGATTCCATCACCCGGTTGGCGCGGGCCTATAACACGGTGATTCCCTCGTCTGGAAAAGTGCTCACGGGTGGTGTAGATGCCAACGCCCTGCACCGGCCGAAGCGTTTCTTTGGCGCTGCGCGCAACATCGAAGAAGGCGGCAGCCTGACGATACTTGCCACCGCCCTGATTGAAACCGGATCGCGAATGGACGACGTGATTTACGAAGAATTCAAAGGCACCGGTAATTGGGAAATCCACCTGGACCGCCGGTGTGCGGAAAAGCGCGTCTATCCGGCGCTCAACATCAACCGTTCAGGCACGCGCAAGGAAGAACTGCTAACCAAGGCCGGCGAGCTGCAAAAGATGTGGATATTACGCAAACTGCTGCACCCCATGGATGAACTGGCGGCCATTGAGTTCCTACTGGACAAGTTTAAAGATACCAAGACTAATGCGGAGTTCTTCGACTCCATGAAGCGTTAAAAGTCTGAACCGCCATATCCGTGCCAGGCACAAGAGGACGCCTAAAGCGCCTACTTTCGCCTAAGGGCGCCTACTTTTGGTGGTGGCGCCAAGTAAAATCAAGTTTTATAAAAAGAATTTTTCGTGGGATATCGAATTCCCTACTTAGGAACCAAACAGTCATATCACCGGTTTTGCCTCCTTAAACAAGGGACCCAGCAACGACACCACACAGAAGCGGTCACTAAGACGTTATATGTATTGGTTCGCATTTGATCTGACAGACAGTGTCAGATCTAGAATGACCGGGTTTGACCCATTCTTGCTTTCTATGATGTTTCTTAT
>JAZFSS010000021.1:0-4882 GCA_036446275.1 Gammaproteobacteria bacterium
TGTATCGGGATCATCTCCCGATCCGGTACGCTTACCTATGAAGCGGTACATCAGACCACTCGTTGTGGTTTGGGGCAAAGTACCTGCATCGGCGTTGGCGGGGATCCCGTTCAGGGCATGAACTTCGTGGATTGCCTGGCCTTGTTTGCCGATGACGATCAGACACAAGGGATTATTTTGGTTGGGGAGATCGGCGGTACTGCGGAGGAGTTGGCAGCCGAGTACATTCAACGGAAAATCACCAAGCCAGTAGTTGCTTACATCGCCGGACGCACGGCACCACCAGGACGGCGCATGGGGCATGCAGGCGCTATCATCAGTGGTGGTAAGGGGACGGCAAGACAGAAGATTGCCGCTCTGGAGTCGGCCGGCGTCGCCGTGGTGCGGTCGCCGGCGGACATGGGAACGCAAATGCAGGCTATCTTAAAGAATGGGGACGGATTTCAAATCGGTCCACAGCCATAATAAAGGGGACAGACTTGAAATCTGCTGCCTCGTTGCGCATTGTCATGGCGCAACTCAATCTGCTAGTGGGAGACGTCGTTGGCAATACGCGGCGGGTAATCGAGTGTTGTCACCGGGCACGGGACAAGATGGATGCCCAGGCGATCGTATTCCCCGAACTTACCTTGACTGGCTATCCGCCGGAAGACCTCCTGTTACGGCCGGTACTGTACACCCGGGTGCGGGAAGGACTGGAACATATCCGCAAGGAAGTGACCGGCATTCATGTCATTGTCGGCCATCCCTACCAGGTTAGGGATGACTTATTCAATGCCGCTACCGTGCTGCGGGATGGAGAGATACTGGGGCGCTATCGCAAACAACACCTGCCAAATTACAGCGTATTCGACGAGAAGCGTTATTTTGCGCCAGGGAAATCCGCAACTATTGTAGAAATTGGCGGCGTGTCAATCGGGGTAACCATATGCGAAGACCTATGGATGCTGGGGCCTGTACAACAGGCGGTAGATTCGGGTGCGCAGCTGATCGTCAATTTGAACGCGTCCCCTTTCCATGTTGGCAAAGGTGGCGAACGGGAAGATGTAGCGCGGGACCGGATCAAAGAGAGTGGAGTTCCGGTACTTTACGTGAACTTGGTTGGAGGCCAAGACCAACTGGTTTTCGATGGAGGGTCTTTTGCGATGGATGGGTCAGGATCATTAGTGCAGCGGGCGCCCAGCTGCATTGAAGATTTAGTGCCGGTGGATATACTGCCGGGCAAAACATTACAGTTTCAACCTGGCAAATTGGCAGAGCAGCCCGGCGAACTTGAAGCCATTTACAATGTACTGGTTCTTGGTGTAAAGGATTATATTGAAAAAAATGGTTTTCCAGGGGCGGTGATCGGCTTATCCGGCGGCATTGATTCCGCACTGACGCTGACCATTGCGGTGGATGCAATTGGCAGACAGCGCGTAGCGGCGGTCATGATGCCATCACGCTATACCGCCGATATGAGCCTGGAAGATGCCCGGCAACAAGCTAAATCCCTTGGAGTGGAGTATTCAGAGCTTTCCATCGAACCCGCCGTCGGTGCATTTCGGGACATCCTTGCGGACACTTTCTCCGGCTTGTCCGCCGATGTTACCGAAGAAAACATTCAGGCGCGCTGCCGTGGAGTGATCTTGATGGCGATCTCCAACAAAAAGCACAAGATTCTGTTGACTACCGGCAACAAGAGTGAATTGGCGGTAGGATACGCGACCCTCTACGGGGATATGGCAGGGGGGTTTGCGCCCCTTAAAGACGTGCCCAAAACCCTGGTCTATCGTTTGGCGGAATATCGAAATAGGTTCGAGGTCGTGATCCCGCGGCGCGTGTTGGAGCGGCCGCCAACGGCCGAATTAGCGCCAGACCAAAAAGACGAGGATAGCCTGCCGCCTTATCACACGTTGGACGCGATATTGGAGCGTTACGTGGAGCTGGATCAAAGTATAGATGAGGTTATCAAGGCGGGGTTCGATGAGGCAGTGGTGCAACAGGTGACGGCGATGGTGGATCGGAACGAATATAAACGCAGCCAGGCGCCGCCGGGCGTGCGGATTACCCGCCGGGCCTTCGGCCGGGACCGGCGCTATCCAATAACTTCAGGATTCAATAAGAGCAGATAACAGGTTACAGAATACAGATAACAGTGTTTTAAAGGTGTGCCGCTTCGCGGCACGCTTCCCCTGCTCCCTGTTATCCGTAACCTGTTATCTGCTCTTATCTATAATCCACCATTTCGTGCATCTGGCGACGCGCGGTCGGCGCTGGTAATTCCGCCGGGTATCCAACACTTAACATCGCTACCGGTTTCAAGTCTGTGCCTAACTGGAGTTGTTCGCAAACCATGGATTCATCGAAGTTTCCTATCCAGGTAGAAGCCATGCCCGCCGCGACAATGGCCAACTGAGCATAAGCCGCGGCGATCGTGGCATCCTGCACACAATACAGCGACGCACCTCGATCACCGAACTGCCGGGCGGATCGCGATGCATCGGAGCAAAATATCAGACACGCTGGTGCTTGGGAGACGAACTCTTGATTATTCGCCGCAATGCGCAGTTGGTCGCGGGTTGCTTGGTCACGCACTACCACCACGTGATAGGATTGCAAATCTCCTGCGGAAGGGGCCGCGCATGCCATCTCCAGAATCGCGTGAAGCTTTTCGTCTTCGACGCCCATGTCGCTTTGATATTTGCGTACAGAATGCCGGTGTCGAACGGTTTCAAAAAAGTCCCACATGGCCGATTCTCCTACTTAAGATTGCACTAGTCCAATTATCGACGCTTGGCAGTTTTAGTTTTAGCGACTAATGGGTGATCGGAGTAATTGAGTCTAAGAACCCGCATCGCATGATCCTTTAGCTCGTCCATGTCCAGTTTTGTGTAGGCCCTGACCAGAATTACTAGTGCGTCCGGTATTGCCGGGGTCTGCTGATAGTTTTCCACAACGTATTTAGCGCGATTTGCAGCCGCCACGTAAGCGCCACGTCTCATATAGTAATCCGCCACGTGAATTTCATGGTCCGCCAGGTTATTTCGCAGGTACACCATACGCTGCCGGGCATCTTCCGCATAACGG
The DNA here is from genome assembly GCA_036446275.1 of Gammaproteobacteria bacterium. Taxonomy (GTDB): domain Bacteria; phylum Pseudomonadota; class Gammaproteobacteria; order JAZFSS01; family JAZFSS01; genus JAZFSS01. The sequence goes on from JAZFSS010000021.1 coordinate 3,070, forward strand.
CTAGTCGGGAAACGTATTACGAGTGTCTCGAAGTCATTAAAAGCCTGCTGCGCAGACTCGTGGTCCCGGTGAGAAGGATCGCTACGAATAATGCGGTCCAAAAATCGGCGATCGCGACTGAAGTTGGCGAGCCCTCTTAGGTAATATGCGTAGTCCAGGTGCGAATGGCGGGGATAGGAGCGGATGAAACGGTCTATGATCGCTATTGCGGAGTCTGATTCACTCTGTTTGTAATGGGAATAGGCGATATCCAGCTGTGCCTGTTGAGCGTGACGACCAAAGGGATAGCGTGCCTCCAGGGTTTCAAAGTACGAAAGCGCAGTTTCATAATCACCGGAATCCAGCGCCTTCTTCCCGGTAGAATAGATTTTGCTAGCCGGCCAGTCCTCGGTTTTGTCCTTGGGGTCGGTTGCCAGGGCGCACCCGGCAACGAGAGTGATCAATCCCAGTATTGCAACGATTCTTAACAGGCGCATTTCGGTTACGATAGCTCTTTAGCTGCTAACATTAGATCTACTTGCGGCTCAGTATACCCCATACGGATTTGTGTACCGATGACCCAGGTAATGCATTTACAAGCAAGAATTCCGGATTCGTTGGCCGGCAGGCGTCTGGATCAGGCGCTAGCGGAGCTTTTTCCTGAGTATTCCCGCAGCCGGCTGCAGCAATGGATTCGATCAGGGGAGGCCCGCATCAATGGTGGTCATTGCAAGGCCAAGGCGCTGGTTACCGGCGGTGAGGAAGTCGAGATCAAGGTTGTACTTGAGGATCAGGTGGAGTGCAGGCCGCAGCCAATCCCATTACAAATTATTTACGATGACGATCAATTGTTGGTAATCGATAAGCCGGCAGGGCTAGTCGTCCATCCTGCCGCTGGAAATCCAGATGGCACGCTGCAAAACGCTCTATTACATCTCGACTCCCAACTGGCCGTATTGCCGCGGGCCGGTATCATACACCGACTGGACAAATGGACCAGCGGATTGTTGGTCGTGGCCCGCAACCTGAAAGCCCATAAGTTTCTGGTCGACGAGCTGCAAGCCCGGGACATCTTGCGGGAGTACGAAACGGTGGTGGCGGGAGTGATGACAGCCGGCGGTACGGTAGATGCGCCAGTGGGGCGACATCCGGTAGACCGCAAGCGCATGGCAGTGGTCGCCAAGGGCAAACCGTCGGTAACCCACTACCGGGTATTGGAGCGCTACCGTGGCCACACACGAGTCCGTGTGCAATTAGAGACTGGGCGCACTCACCAGATTCGCGTGCATATGGCACATATCGGATTTCCGATCGTCGGCGACCAAGTCTACAGCGGCAGACTTCGGATTCCCAAAGGCGCCGGCGCTGAACTGGCGGACATCTTGCGCAACCTGAAACGCCAGGCTCTGCATGCGACCCGGCTGGGATTGCGTCATCCTGGTAGCGGCGAACCTATGCAGTGGCGTGTGTCGCTACCGGAAGATCTGGCGTCATTGGTAACCGCGTTGCGTGCCGACGCCGCAGCAGAGTAGGGAAAGGTGCATCAGGTCTTACATTACCGCTTTCCCTACCCGGACAATGGTGCTGAGAAGTGTGCCGCGGAAAAGTCGCGATGCAAGACCTGACCCCAGCGTCTGATTCCTGGATTGTGCCGGATTGGCCGGCGCCGTCCTGCGTGCGGGCGCTTACTACTACCCGCATCGGTGGTGTCAGTGCGCCGCCCTTCGATACCCTTAATATGGCCCAGCATGTCGGTGACCGGGCGCGCTCGGTGGAGGCGAACCGGAAGTGGTTAAACGATAGTGTGGGGTTATCGGGGCAACCCCGATGGCTT
>JAZFSS010000022.1:0-3257 GCA_036446275.1 Gammaproteobacteria bacterium
CGACCCGTTGGCCGGCGGACAGTACGGCAGGGGAGATTCTTAAGCGCGCCGGTTTGGTCAAGCCGCGCAACCCACGTCGTCGGGTAGCGGCCTATAGCCAACCGTTCGGGGATTGCCGACAGGCAAACCAGTCGTGGAGCGCGGATTTTAAAGGCGATTTCAGACTGGGCGACGGCCGACGTTGTTATCCGCTGACCATTAGCGATAACTACAGTCGTTTTTTGCTCCAATGCCGGGGCCTGCATCGCACAGGCAGTACCGTCGTTCGACCCTGGTTTGAATGGGTATTTCGTGAATATGGTTTGCCACAGGCGATTCGAACCGATAATGGTGCACCGTTCTCTTCCCTGGCTGTAGGCGGGATCAGTGCCTTGTCGAAGTGGTGGATCCAGCTTGGCATTCGACCGGAACGCATCCGGCCGGGTACGCCGAGTCAGAATGGTCGACACGAACGCATGCACCGCACGCTTAAAGCGGCTGCTCTGCATCCACCGGGAGCCAACCTGGTGGCGCAGCAGAGCCAGTTCGATACGTTTGTATACGAATACAATTGGGAACGTTCTCATGAGGCATTGGATCGGAAAACACCCGGCAGTATTCACCAGCCTTCGATTCGACCTTATCCAACCCGGATACCGCCGGTGGAATATGGCACGGAATGTACGGTGCGCCGGGTGCGGCACAATGGCGAGATCAAATGGCGTGGACAATTGCTCTATGTCTCTGAGATTCTTGCCAAAGAACCGATCAGTCTGAAACCGATTAATGAGGACCAATGGGAGTTGCGATATGGCTTTCATCCATTGGGTATCTTGAATATGCGGACCCTGAAAATCGTATCGGCTAAACATTGGCATTCAGATCAGTGAAAACATATGTAAACCATGTGCCCGGTCTAACTTGTAAACCATGTCCGGCTTGCACAGTGAGGGGATCACGATAGGTAACTTATTGTTTTATTCCCCCCCTCATCCTGGCCTTCCACCCCTCAAGGGGGTACTAAAAAGAGTCCCTGGGGGAGAAGGGATTGCTCCGATTATAGAATTGCGTAATTTTATGTCCCCTGAATCCGGAATGCGTAACAAACGCTTTGGTTTACGACGTAGGCGTGTCATCAAGGCAGATTTTGTAGCGCAGTAGTAGCTCGAATCCAATTGGTGTTTTAACATTAATATTCTTGGCGTTCTTGGCGGTTCAAATTTGATTTATTCAAATGAAACCAAACGATTTCAGTAACCGCGTACTGGCCTGGTTCGAACATCACGGCCGCAAGGATCTTCCCTGGCAGCACAATCCTACCCCGTACCGGGTCTGGGTCTCGGAAATCATGTTGCAACAGACGCGAGTTGGCTCGGTCATTCCCTACTACCAGCGCTTCATGGCGCGCTTTCCCGATGGTTCAACACTGGCCAAGGCGGATTTGGACGAAGTCTTGCACCTGTGGTCGGGTCTGGGCTATTACGCCCGCGCCCGCAATCTGCATAAGGCGGCACAGCAGATCGAGAGTCAACACAAGGGCGTCTTCCCCGCTGACTTTGCGGAACTAGCCTCACTACCCGGCATTGGACGCTCCACCGCCGGCGCCATCCTAGCGTTATCGAAGGGGCAAAGGCACACCATTTTGGATGGCAACGTAAAGCGGGTGTTGGCGCGTTTCCACGCCGTCGAGGGTTGGCCGGGAAAGACCGCCGTGAGCAAACAGTTATGGAAGATCGCGGAACGCTATACGCCGAGTGAACGAATCACCCAATACACCCAAGCCATGATGGACTTAGGCGCAACGGTGTGTACCCGCAGCCAACCCCGGTGTGATCGATGCCCACTGCCAAAAGATTGCGCGGCACATCGCATGGCGCGGGAAACCGACTACCCAATGCCGAAGCCACGGCGTGAACTGCCGGTGCGGGACACTATCATGTTGCTGGCCTGCAATCAGGAGGGCCAGGTGTTATTGGAACGCCGTCCACCCGTGGGGATATGGGGCGGCTTATGGAGTTTTCCGGAACTCGAACATCAGGACCAAATAAATCAGTGGTGCCAAAGATCCATCGGTGCCGATGCAGTGGATACAGAAGCATGGCCGGTGGTGCGTCATAGCTTCAGTCATTTTCATCTGGATATCACCCCAGTGTTTGTGCGGGTAAACCCGTCACACACGTGCCTGTCGGAACAAGACAAGGTGATCTGGTATAAACTGCGCAAACCGGAACCGCGGGGCCTGGCAACCCCGGTGCAGCGATTACTGGATCGGTTACAACAGCGGCTGGTCTGAGGAATTTCCTATGGCCCGTATGGTGCAATGCGTCAAGCTTGGCAAACAGGCGGAAGGTCTCGACCGGCCTACCTATCCTGGTGAGCTGGGCAAACGCATCTTTGACAATGTTTCCAAACAGGCCTGGCAGATGTGGCTGGGTCACCAAACCATTCTGATCAATGAACACCGTATTTCCCTGGCGGACCCGGAGGGGCGCAAGTTCCTGGAAAAAGAAATGGAAAAGTTTTTCTTTGGCGGAGAATCCGAACTGCCGGGTGGCTTTGTCGCGCCACCGGGCAAGTAAGCCTTTCCAAAAAACCAACCCGTTTTATTTCATTACGGTTCAAACTCTGATGGACGATCGAACCCGCTACGCCCCAGTCACCGCTAACCCCGTTGGGCCGGAAACCGGCGCCATCCTAAAGGTAGTACTGATCAATCCCTATGAACTGGGACGGCAACCCCTGGCGCTGGCGGAGCCCGCTGCATTACTGGGTGCGCAAGGGTACGAAGTGCGTTGTATCGATCTTTCCCAGCAGCGGCTTGTGAAAGAAGATTTGCAAGGCGCGGCCATGGTCGCGGTGTATCTGGGCATGCATACCGCCACCCGTATCGCCGTGGAGGCGCTGCCCCGCATCAAGACATTGGCCCCCGGCGCTCATCTTTGTGCCTACGGGCTTTACGCACCCATGAATGAAACCCTGCTACGTGGTCTGGGCATCGGCACCATCCTGAACGGCGATCCCGAGGCGGCCTTACTGGATTTGGCCCGTGCCATTGCCACCGAGGGAAAAGTCCAAACCAAAACGGCGGTTGATGCCAAACCGATACCGTTTATTACGCCGGACCGCACCGGTCTGCCCGCGCTTTCCAGTTACGCCAGCCTCGTGTTACCCGATGGTGGCAGCAAGACCGTGGGTTTTACCGACACCACCCGGGGCTGTAAACATCTGTGCCGGCATTGTCCCGTGGTGCCTGTCTATAACGGCGCCTTCCGGGCCAT
>JAZFSS010000023.1:0-4581 GCA_036446275.1 Gammaproteobacteria bacterium
CACCGCTGGAAAGAAACAGGGTGGAAATAAGCATTGACCTTGTCGAGGGCGCAGTAGCTAAGATTCGGCAGATCAACATCGTCGGAAATCAAGTGTTTGAGGACGAGGAGCTGTTGGACCAGTTTCAGCTTACTACCCCGAAACTATTCTCGTTTTTCACCAAAAGCGATCAGTATGCCAAGCAAAAGCTGGCCGGTGATCTGGAGGTTCTGCGCTCCTATTATCTTGACCAGGGCTATATTGACTTCAATATCAACTCAACCCAGGTATCAATTACCCCGGACAAGCGCGACATCTACATAACGATAAATATTTCGGAGGGTAAACAGCACCACATAGAAGAGGTAAGGCTTGCCGGAGAGCTTATCCTGCCGGCTGAAGAGCTGTTCCCCCTGGTGCTTGTCAACCCCGGGGATCTATTTTCACGCAAAAATGTTACCAGCACGGTAGAAAGAATCAGCAAGCGGTTGGGCACTGAGGGTTATGCATTCGCCAATGTTAACGCCATACCGAAGGTGGACAAGGAATCCAAGCAGGTTACGTTGACGTTTTTTGTAGACCCCGGTAAGCGGGTCTATGTGCGTCGCGTCAATATGGAAGGTAATACCCGCACCCGTGACGAGGTGCTGCGGCGGGAGATACGGCAAATGGAAGGGGGGTGGTTTGCCGGTGATAAAGTGGAGCGCTCCCGTACCAGGCTAAACCGCCTCGGGTACTTTGAAGAGGTTAATGTTGAGACGCCGACGGTGCCAGGTACTACCGACCAGGTAGATGTAAATTTCTCTGTGACGGAGCGCCCTTCCGGTAATCTTCTGTTTGGTTTGGGTTTCTCGCAAACTTCGGGACTATTGATCAACGCCAGCGTCAATCAGACCAATTTTCTCGGTAGTGGTAACAGGGTCAATCTGACCTTTAACAATAGTCAAGTTAACACCAACTACGCTTTCTCCTTTCTGAATCCGTACTACACCATCGACGGCGTTAGCCGGGGGTTCGGTATATTTTTAAGACAAACCGACGCCGGGGAGGCAAACCTTGCGAAATACACCACGGACACCTATGGCTTTAATCTAAATTATGGTATCCCGCTGAATGAGTTTGATACCGTGCGGTTCCAATTGGAGTTCGAAAATCTGGAGCTTAAGACCACATCGTTTTCGCCCGAGATCGTTAATGATTTCATTGCAGACAATGGAGACACATATGACTCCGTTCGTCTGGTGGGCAGTTGGTCCCACGATACCCGGAATCGCGCCATTTTCGCGGATCGCGGCATGTTGCAAAGGGTTTCCGCCGAGGTGACGGTGCCGGGTCTTGATTTGGACTATTTCAAGCTAAATTATAAGAATTTGATCTACATACCGTTGACGCGGAATCTAACCTTGTCATCTAATCTCGAGTTAGGCTATGGTGACGGTTATAATGACCTGGATGAGTTGCCGTTTTTCAAGAACTTTTTTGCAGGCGGCGTGCGTTCCGTGCGTGGTTTCGAAGACAATACTCTGGGTCCGCGGGACGAGCGCAATAATCCGTTGGGAGGGGCATTAAAGACGGTTGGCAACGTGGAGATTATTTTCCCCCCTCCGTTTATGCCGGATTCCAATGCGTTGCGGATGAGTGGCTTTTTTGATATTGGCAACGTTTTCGAGAATGTGGATGAATTTGACGCAAATGAATTGAGATATTCCATCGGGATTGGAGCGACCTGGTTATCTCCTTTTGGGGCGTTGAGTTTCAGTGTGGCGAAGCCGCTCAATGACGAGAGTCAGGATAACACGCAGTTATTCCAATTTACCTTTGGTGGCCAGCTCTAGCTGGGAAATTTTTGTGCGAGGAAATTGATTTTGAAGAAGTTGAGAAATATTTTACTTTTCACGTTGCTGATGGCCTTTGCCTCATCAGCCGCTTGGGCGGAGATAAAAATCGGGTTTGTAGAGATGACCGCCTTGATGGAAAGCGCGCCACAGGCGAAGCGGGCAACCGAGCAAATCGAAGCGGAATTTGAGCCGCGCCATAAAGAGTTGGGTGACGTGGAAAAGCGCATCAAGAAGCTGGAAGAAAAGCTTGTCCGGGATGGCGCGGTGATGAGCGAGGAGGAAAGAACCAAGCAGGACCGCGATATTCGCAGCCAAAAGCGGGAATTGCAAAGGATGCGGGAGGAGTTTCAAGAGGATTTGAATATCCGCCGCAATGAAGAAATTGGCAAGTTACAGCGCAACCTGCTTTCAGCCATTGAGGCTTTGGCCAAGGAAGAAGAATATGATCTCATTCTTTATGAGAGTGGTGCGATGTTTCGTAGCGAGCGCATTGATATCACCAAAAAGGTATTGGAGCGTTTGAAGCAGGGAATCAGTTCCAGCGCTGAATAAGAGCGGGGGGTGTCCGGTGGTTGGGATTACGCTCGGCGAGTTGGCCGAACAGATAGGCGCGACGCTGCACGGAGATCCGGCATGCAAGGTTCAAGGAATTGCGACCTTGCAGCACGCGGAGCCTGGCACCATCAGTTTTCTGGCCAATCCACGCTATCGAAAATTTCTTTCCACCACATCGGCGACGGCGGTAATCCTTGGCTCGGAGGATCGCGAGGCCTGTCCGGTGATCACTTTGGTCAGTAACAACCCGTACCTGAGCTATGCACGGGCGGCGGAAGTGTTGTACCCACAAGAATCACCTTTGTTTGGCATGCACCCCAGTGCAGTGGTGGACGGTACCGCGGAGATCGACGACCGGTCCTGGATCGGCCCCAATAGTGTCATCGAGGCGGGCGCTGTTGTCCGCGCGGGCGCGCACATCGGGCCCGGCTGTGTTGTGAGCACCGGTTCGGTGGTCGGCGAGGGCAGCCGCCTAAACGCGAATGTGAGCATCTGCATAAATGTAACCATCGGGGCTCGCGTGTTGATCCATCCCGGTGTAGTGATCGGAAGTGACGGCTTCGGCATTGCCAACGACGATGGCCGTTGGGTCAAGGTGCCGCAACTAGGCGGGGTGGAGATAGGGGATGATGTGGAGATCGGCGCCAACACCACCATTGACCGGGGTGCCTTGGAAAATACAGTGATTAGTGAGGGCGTAAAACTGGATAATCAAATTCAGATTGCCCATAACGTGCAGATTGGGGCATATACTGCGATCGCCGGTTGTGTGGGCATTGCGGGAAGTGCAAAGATCGGTAAGCGGTGTATGATCGGTGGTGGTGTTGGTATTTTAGGGCATTTGAAGATCGCCGATGACGTGCAGATCACTGCCATGTCCTTGGTTAGCCATTCCATAATGGGTTCTGGTGTTTACTCCTCGGGGGTGCCGCTGCAAGAGAATCCCGCATGGCGCAAGAATGCAGCGCGCTTCAAGCAACTGGATGATATAGCGGCGCGTATCAACAAATTGGAATCGCGGCTCGGGGAAGAAGAAGACTAGTCTTGCCATGAATATTAGCGAGATCCTGAAACACCTGCCCCATCGGTATCCATTTCTATTGGTAGACCGGGTGCTGGAGTTTGAAAAGGGAAAGTCTCTGGTGGCCCTCAAGAATGTTACTTACAATGAGCCGTTTTTCCTTGGGCACTTTCCGCAACAGGCGGTAATGCCAGGTGTCCTGATTTTGGAGGCGATGGCCCAGGCGACAGGACTGCTGGCGTTTCGAAGCGGATCAAGGACAGCGGATAGCAACAGTCTTTATTATCTGGTTGGCATCGACAAGGCACGTTTTAAACGGCCGGTGGAGCCGGGCGACCAGCTACTACTAACGGTTGAGCTAAAGCGGGTTCGACGTGGGATCTGGGTGTTTAACGCGCGCGCCGAGGTAGATGACCAGTTAGTGGCAAGCGCTGAAATTATCTGTACAGAGAGGGATGTTGAGGATTGATCGATTCCCGTGCAGTCATTGACCCGGGTGCGCAACTTGACAGCGACGTTAGCGTTGGCCCTTTCGCGGTAATAGGCGCTGGGGTCGAAATTGAGAAGGGCACCTGGATCGGCCCCAATGTTGTTATCGAAGGCCCCACTAGAATCGGCCGGGACAATAAAATCTTTCCCTTTGCTGTTATTGGAGGAGACCCCCAAGATAGAAAATATGGCGGGGAAGATACTCGTTTAGAGATTGGCGATGGCAATGTCATCCGCGAGTATTGCAGTATCAGCCGCGGGACTGTACAGGATCAGGGAGTCACCCGGATTGGCGACGACAATTGGATCATGGCCTATGTGCATATCGCCCATGACTGTCGTGTGGGCGCGCATACCGTGTTCGCCAACAATGCCACACTGGCGGGCCATGTAGAGATCAAGGACTATGCCACCTTGGGCGGCTTCACACTGGTGCATCAATTCTGCCGCATTGGAGCCTACGCATTCAGCGGCATGGGCACGGCCATTAGCAAGGACGTACCCCCGTATATTACCGTAAATGGCAATCCGGCCCGCGCCCGTTGCCTGAATACCGAAGGTCTGACCCGCAATGGCTTTGGGTCAGACGTAATACAAGAATTGCGCAATTCCTACAAAACCCTGTACCGGTCTGAGTTGACGCTGGATCAAGCGCTGTTCGTGTTGCGTAAACAACTTATAAAATGCCCGGAGGTAGCC
>JAZFSS010000024.1:0-4238 GCA_036446275.1 Gammaproteobacteria bacterium
TACGACCGGTAGGGTGCAAAACTATAATACTTCGGATAACTGTCCAAACGAACGTGCAACCAGTACACGCCAAGCCCGGCCGTACTGACCCAGAGCTTTCGCTCATTTAGCCTTGCAACGATGGCCTCCCCCACCTGCTCCCACAGGGCATGCTGCTGATCCATGGGTGCGCCCCGCGCAAACGCCGCCAAATGAGGATAGACCGAAGAAGATGCCCGGGGACAGGGCGCCACCAGAAAGGCATCCTTGCCCAGATTGGCGAATGTCACCACGGATCGATCCTGCCGCGCCCCCTGAAAATGCCCCTGAAATGCACTCGGTGACGCAGTTACCCCACCAAGTTCAGGGCTGTCCACCAGCACAAACTCAAAAACATCCTGAAAAGAGTTCTTTGTTACCGGCGGCGTCTCCCAAAAATAGGCCCCATAAGGCACATCCGCTAACAAGGTAATAAAGAATTCCCGAAAAGATGAACTACTCTGCCACCCTTCGACTACATCGGAATACCACAATGGCTTGCCGTTATCTTCAATGGCAATCTGGCGGACTTTACCGTGGTTGAGAATTTTTTCCCTTGCGGTCCACATAACATTCACAATGAACTGCAGGATAGCAGGTGTCCAGGACGATTTAATTCGTAGGACCGGCGCCCCGCCGGGAACAATTGGAATTCCATTTTGGCGCTGTTGGTACCCTACGGCATCCTCGTAGGACCGGCGCCTCGCCGGGAACAATTGGAATTCCCGGCGGGGCGCCGGTCCTACAAAGATGTAGAGGGAATCAAGATTTATTTACCACCGACTCCTTAAAATAGCTGGCTTTTTCCCACCGGTGCCCGTATAGTCGCGCCAGCTTCACCGGCCACGGTCGGAACAAGAAGCGACGTTTCTGACCTTCCTCGTGTTTTTTCAGCACAGGCTCCCAATAACCTGGTTAGTAGCGTAGGGCTCAAACGCCTGACGCCGTTTGTTGTGTCAGTTTAAGGGCCCAGGAGTGAACCAGGTCGTGCGATGCCAATTCGGTCATCCCGCCCATGTTCGTATTTGTAAACAAATCGTCGGCTAAAGACCGACAGGCAGGAGTATTGTTTTGTCATTTAAAAAACTGAATTTGCATGCCAATCTGCTCAAGGCCGTTGCCGCCTGTGGATTTGATCAACCCACGGACATTCAACGGGAAGCGATCCCCGTGATTCTGTCCGGACGCGACCTAATGGCCTCGGCCCAGACCGGTACCGGCAAAACCGCCGCCTTCGTGCTGCCGGCACTACAGCAATTGCTTACCCCCGCGCGCAAAAAAGGCAAAGGGCCGCGCGTGCTGGTACTGACCCCCACGCGGGAATTGGCCATACAGGTGAACGACAACATTCGCCAGTTCAGCCGCTTCTCCCGGTTCGTCACCGGTACCGTGGTGGGCGGCATGCCCTACCCGCCGCAGATGAAAATGCTGCGCAACCCCCTGGATCTGCTGGTGGCCACACCCGGCCGGCTGATGGACCACATGGAGCAAGGCCGCGTCGATTTTTCGCGACTGGAGATGCTGGTATTGGATGAGGCCGATCGCATGCTCGACATGGGTTTCATCGATGCCGTCAGGACCATCGCCAGGGCCATGCCGAAGGTACGCCAGACGCTGCTGTTTTCCGCCACACTCGAAGGCGCGATATTGAAGATTGCCAAGCAAATACTCAACAATCCGGTGCGCATTCAGCTCGCGGCCAATCACCAGCGCCATGCCTCCATCATCCAGCACGCGCACCGGGTCGATGACACCAATCATAAACACAACCTGCTTGCCCATTACGCGAGCGACGCGGCACTGAACCAGGCACTGATCTTCACCGCTACCAAACGCGGCGCTGATCGTCTGTCGAAAAGATTAGCGGCCGACGGCCACAAGAGCGCTGCCCTGCACGGCGACATGAATCAAAGTAAGCGCAAACGTACAGTGGACAACATGCGTCGCGGCAAGATCCGTTTGCTGGTCGCCACCGATGTCGCCGCACGCGGTCTCGACATCAGGGGCATCAGCCACGTCATCAACTTCGATATGCCGATGGTGGCCGAAGACTACATACACCGTATCGGTCGTACCGGCCGTGCCGGCGCCCAGGGGACGGCAATTTCACTGGTAGGACCGGACGACGGTCGCAAGCTCGCCGGCATCCAGCGTCTCACCGGCGGCGATTTCAACTGGACGGTGATCCAGGGCCTCGAACCAACCACCAACGAGCCGCGTCGCGGGCGTCCGGGTGCCGGTAAAGGCAAGGGGCCCCATAATTATAAAACCGGCCAAGGTAAAAAACCCGCCGGCCGGCGTCACGCCAAGCCGCGTTCCCAGGACGCCAAACCAAAACACAAGGCCGGTCAGCGCAAGTTCAATGGCAAGGGCAAAACCCGTTATCCCTCACAATCTGCGTTGGGTTGAAGAGCGTACGAATCGAACTTAGGGAGTCTAGTCATTGCACCCCAGGAGTACTTCCTCAGGATGGCTAAGCCATCCTTCAGGGCGCGAGCGCAGCGCGGCAATCTTCTGCAGTTGTAACGTTGCCCTAACTTGATTGCCACGTCGCTATCGCGACTCGCAATGACGAAATAATTGCACCAATCAGCTATTTCTACTCGGAATAAATAAATGTTAGCAACCGCAAACGTCACCATGCAATTTGGCGCCAAGCCACTCTTTGAAAACGTCTCTATTAAATTTGGCGATGGCAATCGCTATGGCATGATCGGAGCCAATGTCTTCGGAAAATCGACCTTCATGAGAATACTGGGAGGCGATCTGGAACCTTAAAACTGTAACGTCTCAAAATACCCTCACGAACGTATCGGCATATTGAGCCAAAATCAATTCGCCTACGAAGAATGCGGCGTGGTCGACACCGTATTGATGGGGCATAAGGAACTGTGGGCAGTCAAGTCGGAACGCGACGGGATTTACGCCAAACCGGAGATGACCGAAGCCGACGGCATCCGGGTCGCCGAGCTTGAAGCTGAATTTGCCGAGATGGATGGCTACACCGCCGAGGCGCGCGCCAGCGAACTATTATTGGGTGTAGGCATACCGATAGAGCAACACTTTGGCCCCATGAGCGAAGTGGCGCCAGGCTGGAAACTGCGAGTATTACTGGCACAGGTCCTATTCTCTGAACCGGATATCATGCTGTTGGACGAACCCACCAATAACCTCGACATCGATGCCATTCGTTGGTTGGAAGACGTGTTAAACGATCGCAAGTGCACCATGATCATTATTTCCCACGATCGCCATTTCCTGAACAGTATCTGTACCCACATGGCCGATTTGGATTACGGCGAACTACGCGTTTATCCCGGTAATTATGATGAATACATGACCGCATCAACCCAGGTACAAGAAACGTTATTAGCAAACAATGCCAAGAAAAAGGCACAGATTGCCGACCTTAGAGCCTTCGTTAGTCGTTTCTCCGCAAACGCCTCAAAATCGAAACAGGCGACTTCCCGCGCCAGACAAATAGACAAAATCAAGCTGGAGGAAGTGAAACCATCCAGCCGCCAAAGCCCTTATATCCGTTTTGATCAAGACAAGAAACTGTATCGTCTGGCACTAGAGCTAAAGGGTTTAGGTAAACGTTTTGATGAAGACCTATTTACTGATCTCAGCCTCACAGTCCAAGTGGGGGAACGTATTGCCGTGATCGGTCCTAACGGTATTGGTAAAACGACCTTATTAAGGTGCCTGACCGGAGATTTGGAGCCATCAGCAGGCACCGTGAAGTGGTCTGAAAATGCCCAAATTGGCTATTATGCACAGGATCACGCCACCGACTTCGAAGCAGACACGCAGCTGTTCGACTGGATGGCACAATGGCGCAAAGAACGCGATGACGACCAGGTAATTCGCGGCACATTAGGTCGCTTGTTGTTTTCTCAAGATGACATGAGCAAATCCGTTAAGGTAATCTCCGGCGGTGAACAAGGTCGCATGTTATTTGGAAAATTGGCGCTGCAACGCAACAATGTACTGTTAATGGACGAACCCACCAATCATCTGGATATGGAATCCATTGAGTCGCTCAACCTGGCCCTCGAGAATTACCCAGGTACGTTAATCTTTGTCAGCCATGACCGTGAATTCGTGTCCTCATTGGCAACACGCGTTATCGAGCTAACACCGACAGGCATTATAGATTTCCACGGCACCTATGAAGATTACTTACGCAGTCAAGACATGGCGCAAAGTAAACGTAGAGC
>JAZFSS010000025.1:0-4581 GCA_036446275.1 Gammaproteobacteria bacterium
CTAGCAAAGAATCCTCTGGGAAATGGACGGCCCAAGTTGTCAACGCCGTGCTGGCCGGTAAGTGGGAACCTGCGCTGGATGAACACATGGAAGAACTGTTGCGGTGGCTGGCCAACGCCCAGACGCCCGACGTAGAGGCGATTTCCGCGGAGTTCCGTAAACGTGATGTGGGTAGTGAAGAGGCGCGCCAACTTACGCTTGCGCTATTGGACCGGGCGTTATTCGAAACTTCCAGCGTGCCTGATCCTAACCGGGTGCTTGGCATTTCACCCGGCGCAAGCCGCGAGGTTATCCGTGCCCGGTATCACCGGTTGATTCAGATTTACCATCCGGATCGCAACCAGGGTGATCCCGAGTGGCTGAATAATCGCACGGAACGTTTGAACTGGGCCTATTCCTATCTTAAAAAAGATGCGCATAGGCCGACCCCCGCCAACCAGGCCGCGCAAGTCGGGGCGAAAGCGACGCCGGTACGGTCAACACGGACGTCTGGCAAGGGTTTCAGGGATGCCTACCCCGACAAGGGTGGTACTATCCGAAGCTATCTTGGTAGCTCAGCGCAGTTCCAGAAACGGTTTCTTATCGGTCTGATTCTAATGGCAACAGGGCTGCTCGGATATTTTTACCTTACCAACGTGTAACTGACCGCGGAACAGGAATCAGATCACCATTTTTTAGTATTCGAGGCGTGATATCTTTTGCTCGTCTACGTCGGTATCGATCCAGATGCTTATGGGTGATGCCCTACTGAAGTTATTACCTGAATGAAACATCAGTTTTGCGTAGTAGGTACCTTGCGCGTGTAATCTATGCGGCTGCACATCGACAATCTTTTCGATATTGAACACCAATTCCCGAGTAGTCGTCCTATCAAACAAATCCTTATAGGTCTTTTCAAACTGGGATTTGCCAAGTTTACCGTTATCAGAGACATCTTCCGTGACCAGGTCAACCAGGTTTTCCAGATCTCCACGCTTGTAGTTCAGTGAATAATTCGTCAAGAGTGTTTGGATTGTGCGCGTTACGTCATTTAATTCCACCTTCCTACCAAACCGAACCGGCTCCTCACCGTTCAGTCCATCAACCTTGTAGTTATCTTTAGGCTGATTCGAGCGATTGCCGAGTACAACACTGTTTACGGCCTCACGTGTGTAGTACCAGTGCCCTTTTTCTGAGAGACTCGGGAAGAATCCGGCAGTTGCCTTCGCTTTGGCCTCTGCAATGGTGTCATAACAGGCATCCATAAAAGGTTTGACGGGAGATGCGTGCCCACAACCCAATAAATGCAGTGCCTCATGTCTGGCAGTACGCCTTACACCACCAAAAGCCAGTTGATTCCAGGAAGTGCTGTGGTTTGCTACAACGTAACCACGGGTTCCGGTTCGATTATCCACCCAACCCAATATTTCAGGTAAAGCAAAAGCGCCCCATAAATGGTCAAAACCGTTTCTACCAACCAAATATAGAATCCTGTCACATCCCTCTTCTATCGGTAGATCAATCAATTGGTCCCGTATCTTCTGGTAGGTTATGCCGGCACGTTCCAGTTGCCTTACCCAAGGCACCGAAATCGACAAGTCATATAAGCGAAAGTCCTCATTAATTGCATCAACTATTTGCTCGACTCGTTTTTCTGTTACATTCGTATCCCTATACATGCACATATTTATGGTTCGGTGGTCTCCGAAATCCAGTTTACTAATATGCTCCTGGTGCTTAAGACCAACCGACGTACATCCGCCGAGAAACAGCATCAATCCAAATAATATTACTTTTCTTTCTATATTAAATCGTTTGGCACTAATACTCGCGTCCCTACTATGGCATTGTTTTATGCGAGTACACTGCGCAAGATTGCACAGCTGTTTTATTTTCATTGTAATCTCTCCCCTTAAGCAGAGTTGTAGACATGGAGCGCCCTAATGGCGTCTTATTCATGACAAACAATTCCCGCACAGGGAGCACGTGCGCATAACACCGACCGGCGCACAGAGGAGGAGAAACCAAGAAAGAGCTATATTACTTGCAGATGTCTGAAATCAGGTACTTTAACTAGCGCTCCAATTCCATTTTTTACTTTTCAGTCCCTTAGTCATTTTTGAGTATTATTTTTGGCCTTGGCCGATCATACATAATAGACTTGGATTATTAGCCGCCTACCAAGCGCAGTCTATATTTTTAATACTTGCCTGCAATTGTTGTACGATCCGCCTTTAACTAGACATAACAAATCACACTCCCACTATCAGCCAACAACCTGACCGGCTTTCTCTTCCAGAGCGCATGGGGATTCGTTTGTCGCGATTTTTATAATGAGTACTGTTGAGCACCTCCTTCAAAAGATAATGGAAAAAATTTATTGAAGTTATATTTAGGGAAACTCTGATGTGTCGTCATTCCGGCCGACGCGTAGCGGAGAGCCGGAATCCAGCGCTATAAGTAATACTTACTGGATTCCCACGTTTACCCCAAAGGCACTTTTTCACTTCGTTCGGGCGCGCGGGAATGACACAAACAGGACTAACCAGAACTTCCTTAGTTTTGTTGTCTTTCTAACAGCTTGGTTTATTTTACTCCTTTGTAATTCGTTGTCAATTAAACCGCCCTTAATTGCGCTAGATTTGATCTGGCCTTAATTTTTAGTTCTATTGCAAATAAACCGCGGTAAGCAGAACGAATCCGCTCATTGTAGGTTGGGCAAAGAAGCGATAGCGACGTGCCCAACAACGGGCTCTTGTTGCGCTCGCTACGCTTAGCGCAACCTACGGGCTATTTGATTCTCGGTACCAAGGAATCGTCATCCCGGCGAAAGCCGGGATCCAGTATTTGATGGACTTCGATACTGGATGCCGGCTTGCGCCGGCATGACGGAGTGTTTGTTAGCTTCCTCGTGAATACCATTTGCTATCAGCAACTCACTCGATCAGGTGAAGACCCATCTTTAAAAAGCTTCCTAACCTGGTAACTCCCAACTACGTTATCAAAATTACTTGGTTTCCTCTACCGGCAATCCCGCCGACATCCATTCCGGATAGCCGTCCGCTAGGCGCCGGGCCTTCAGCCCTTTCTTGCGCAGCCTTGCCACGGCTTCGTACGCCAATATGCAGTGGGGACCGCGGCAGTAGGCCACCACCTCTTGGTCTGGGGAAAACTCGTTCAGGTTTTGTTCCAGTTCCTCCAGTGGGACGTTCACCGCGTTAGGTATGTGGCCGGCTTCGAATTCTTCTCTTGGCCGGACGTCCAGCACGATCACTAGACCCTTACGAACCCGTTCCAATAATTCCTTTGCAGGGATCGGCTCAAGGGAATCTCGTACCGTAAGAAAGGTGTTTATCAATCGTTCCACATCGGCGAGATTCTTTTCCGCAACATGGTGCAACATATCCAACAAGCGGATCACTTCATTACCGGCAATACGGTAAAAGACGCTCTGACCCTGTTTGCGGGCCGATGCCAACCCGCTCTGCCGTAACTGTTGCAGGTGCTGAGAAGTATTGGCGACGGATAAATCAGACGCCTTTGCCAGGGACTCAACGCTACGCTCACCCTGGGCCAGGAGTTCCAATATCTTCAGCCGGTTGGCACTCCCGAGCGCCTTTCCTATACGTGCAAACTGCGTGAATAGATCGTGTTTAAAGCTGCTGCTTGACATGGCTAGAGGATCACCTATACTTATATTCAAGAACTCTATTGAGTATTAGATAAGTTGAATAAAGTATAGCACTAAATACGCAAAATGCAAACCTAACCAACTAGAATCTATATGAACATCAATGAGTTAATACTACAGCACGAGGTCACAATCCGCCTCCTGTCATTTTTTGGCATCTTCGCCGTGATGGCCCTCTGGGAGTGGATTGCCCCCAGGCGAACCCTCACCGTATCCAAGGCAGTGCGTTGGCTGAATAACCTGGGCATCGTTGTCTTCAACAGCTTCCTATTGCGTCTGCTCTTCCCGGCTGCAGCCATTGGCATGGCAGCCTTCGCCCAACAACAGGGCTGGGGCATCCTGAATTACTACAGCCTGAACTTCGGCGTTGCGGTGGCGCTTTCCGTCATCACGATGGATTTCATTATCTATCTCCAGCATGTGATGGTACATGCCGTGCCGGCGCTGTGGCGACTGCACCGGGTCCATCATGCGGACTTGGATTTCGATGTAACCACTGGTGCGCGTTTTCATCCCATTGAAATCATCTTGTCCATGTTGATCAAATTCGCGGCCATCGTAGTACTCGGTCCGCCGGTGTTGGCTGTTGTAATCTTTGAGGTGTTACTGAATGCCACTGCTATGTTTAATCATGGCAACGTGCGTGTTCCACAACCCATCGACCGGGTTCTGCGCTGGATCGTGGTGACACCGGACATGCACCGCGTACACCACTCGGTGGAAGACGACGAGACCAACAGTAATTTTGGCTTTAATCTGCCCTGGTGGGACCGTCTGTTTGGTACCTACCGCGATCAACCCAGGGGCGGGCATGAGCATATGTCCATTGGGATCCGCACCTTCCGTGAAACGAAATGGTGCAGTTGGCTGCCGGGTATGTTGACGCTTCCCTTTGTTGGTAAGGTGACCGA
>JAZFSS010000026.1:0-6100 GCA_036446275.1 Gammaproteobacteria bacterium
AAAGGATGTATTCCGTTCTTCCAAGTTAGGCGCCATCGCCGGTTGTCTCGTTGTGGAAGGGGTTGTGCGTCGCAGCGCGCCGATACGTGTTTTAAGAGATAATATTGTGGTTTTCGAAGGCGAACTGGAGTCATTGCGGCGCTTCAAGGATGACGTTAATGAAGTCCGCGCCGGTACTGACTGCGGTATCGGAGTGAAAAGCTACAATGACGTTAAATCAGGGGACCAGATAGAAGTATTTGAACGAATAGAAATAGCCCGCTCTATATAAGGGAAGCTCTGACGTGTTGTCATCCCGGCGTATGCGAAGAATCTGTCTGGCGACTTATATAGATACGACAGGATTAAAGATCTCGCAAAGCCGCCAAGCACGCAAAGGAAAAGCAGTAAATTCTTAGCGTCTTTGCGCCTTTGCGAGATAAATTAGAGTCTCCGTAGATAGAAGCGATGCAGCATGCGGCGCACGCGATTTTAATTAACTTTTTTCTTAGATCTAATTTTCTATGCATAGAGACCATCCCCGCGCACGTCGAGTCGGCGAACAGATCCAAAGAATTTTAGCGCAGCTAATTCGCGATAAAATCAAAGATCCTCGTCTCGGCATGGTAACGGTATCCGCAGTTCGCGTTTCCCGTGATCTGGGTCAAGCTAAGGTGTTTGTCACTGTGTTGGGGGATGAGCAGCAGCGTGAGGATTCCCTGCACGTGTTACATAAGGCAGCGGGATTCTTGCGTAGCGAGTTGGGTCGGGAGATGACGCTTCGGGCGGTGCCTCAGCTGTGCATTACATATGATGAATCTATTGAGTACGGTACCCGGCTTAGTTCCCTTATCGATTCGGCTATAGCCGATGATGCAAACTAACGTTTGGGTTGTCTTTAAACATACTGATCAACTGGTAGGGCAATTTTATGTCGCGTCGTCGTAAATCGGGCCGAAATGTCCATGGCTTGGTGTTGCTGGACAAGCCTTCCGGTATTACTTCCAATCAGGCATTGCAAACCGTCAAGCGGCTGTTTCAGGCGCGTAAGGCGGGCCACACTGGTAGCCTTGATCCCCTGGCAAGCGGGTTGCTGCCTATTTGTATGGGTGAGGCGACCAAGGTTTCGGCCTTTTTGCTGGATGCGGACAAGCACTATTGGGTGTTGTGCAAGCTGGGAGAGCGGACCACCACCGGGGATGCGGAAGGTGAAATAGCGGAGCGGCGCCCTATCGGCCGCTTGGACACCAAGGGTTTTGAGCAGGTATTGAGTAAGTTCCGCGGTCCCATCGAGCAGATTCCGCCCATGTACTCAGCGGTAAAGCATCAGGGACAGCGCTTATACAAACTGGCCCGGCAGGGGATCGAAGTGGAACGTAAGCCGCGTGCCGTGACAATCCACGAACTTACACTGCTGCGGTTAGAGCTACCGGTGATCGAACTCGACGTGCGCTGCACCAAGGGTACTTATATACGTACCCTGGTGGAGGATATAGGTGAGGAGATCGGTTGTGGGGCCCATGTAGCGGACATGCGCCGCCTGGGGGTGGGCCCTTATCACGAGTCGGATATGCACAGTCTGGAGAGCTTGGAAGCGTTAGCTGAGCAGGGGTTGGAGGCCATAGACCGCTGGATCGTGCCGATTGAAAGCGCGCTGGCGCAGTGGCCGGACGTGCGGCTTTCCGGGGATGCAGCTTTCTATGTGCGTCAGGGCCAGCCAGTGCTGGTACCCCATGCACCAACCAGTGGCTGGGTGCGCCTCTACGAAGGGGATCACCAGTTCCTAGGCATGGGGCAAGTGCTTGATGACGGCCGGGTTGCCCCTCGCCGCCTGTTGAACCGGGCCTGAGTACGATGCTGCTTGTTTGGAATCTAGGCCACAGTTACAATACCCCGCTTAATATTTGCAAGTACTTAGGAGTAGCCATTAATGGCCTTTAACGCTGAACAAAAGGCTTCTATCGTCAAAGATTTTCAAAGAGCGACAGACGATACAGGATCACCGGAGGTGCAGGTGGCGTTGTTGTCCGCCCGTATTCAGCACCTTGCGGAGCATTTCACTGTACACAAGCGTGACCATCACTCCCGCAGGGGCCTGCTTCGGTTGGTGAATCAGCGCCGTAGTTTGCTGGATTACGTAAAGCGCAAGGATACCGAGCGCTATCAGGAATTGATTAGCCGGCTTGGTTTGCGCCGTTAAGACAGCGCGCCTTCTCCCGCTTCCCATCATTGTCTACCTTTTTATAGGAAATCTGCCGTGAGTCCGATCAGGAAAACTATCCAGTATGGTGAACATACCGTTACCCTTGAAGTAGGGGAGATTGCCCGCCAAGCCAGTGGCGCGGTCATGGTTAATATGGCCGACACTATGGTACTGGTTACCGCGGTAGGGCGTGATAAAGGAATTCCGGGAAGGGATTTTTTCCCATTGACAGTGGACTATCAGGAACGAACCTATGCCGCGGGCAAAATACCCGGAGGATTTTTCCGGCGCGAAGGTCGTCCCAGTGGAAAAGAGACACTAACGGCCCGCCTCATTGACCGCCCTATCCGCCCGCTGTTTCCGAAAGGCTATATCAACGAAGTTCAAATCATCGCGACGGTGATGTCTCTCAACAATGAGATCGATCCGGATGTCCCGGCCATGATTGGTGCCTCGGCGGCACTGGCGATCTCTGGTATGCCCTTCAACGGACCTATCGGTTGCGCAAGGGTGGGCTATATCGATGGCAACTACGTCTTGAATCCCACCAAGACCCAGCTGGAGGAATCAAAACTGGATCTGGTGGTTGCCGGTACCGAGCACGCGGTACTCATGGTGGAGTCCGAGGCGAACCAATTGTCGGAAGAGGTAATGCTGGGAGCTGTTGTATTCGGACATGAACAACAACAGGCGGTTATTAAAGTGATACGCGAGATGGCTGTCGAAGTAGGTACTGTAGCTTCCGATTGGCAAGCGCCGGAAAAGGATAAATCCTTGGCGGATGCGGTCACAGAAGCCGGCAAGGCCGATATCGAGGCTGCCTACCAAATCAAGGATAAGCTGGAACGCTATACACGGCTGCGGGAAATACGTGCGTCCCTTATCGAGAAACTGGTGACTGAAGAAGAAGACTCCTGGGGAGAAGGTGACGTGCGTGATGGCATGGAGACCCTGGAAAAGGAAATAGTGCGCAGCCGGATTCTGGACGGGCAGCCTCGCATCGATGGCCGTGATGGCAAGACTGTGCGGCCCATTAACATCCGTATCGGCGTATTGCCCCGGACCCACGGATCGGCATTGTTTACCCGTGGTGAGACCCAGGCGATTGTAGTCGCTACCTTAGGCACAGAACGTGATGCCCAAATTGTAGATGCTATTGAGGGCGAGCGACGCGATCGTTTTATGCTGCACTACAATTTTCCACCCTACTGCGTCGGCGAGACCGGCCGGGTAGGCACTCCCAAGCGGCGTGAAATCGGTCACGGGCAGCTGGCTAAGCGCGGTATGTTGGCGGTCATGCCGGATGCGGAAGAATTTCCCTATGTAATTCGTATAGTGTCTGAAATAACGGAATCCAATGGTTCCAGTTCCATGGCCTCAGTATGTGGCACCAGCTTAGCGCTGATGGATGCCGGTGTGCCTATTAAGGCTCCGGTGGCGGGTGTGGCCATGGGTCTGATCAAAAAAGATGACCAATACGCTGTCTTAACAGACATTATGGGGGATGAAGATCACTTGGGCGATATGGATTTCAAGGTGGCCGGCACTAGCGACGGCGTAACGGCGTTGCAAATGGACATCAAGATCGATGGGATTACCCGTGAAATTATGGAAACAGCCTTGGCACAGGCGAAGCAAGCGCGCCTGCATATTCTAGGCGAAATGAACAAAGTCATTCATGCGCCACGAGACGAGATGTCCGAGTATGCGCCACGTATCATTTCCATTCGCATTGATCCCGATAAGATCCGTGATGTGATTGGCAAAGGCGGCGTTACGATCCGTTCCATCACGGAGGAAACCGGTGCCACCATCGACATTACCGATGATGGCGTTATAAAGGTCGCCTCGGTGGATAAGGCTGCTGGTGAAGAGGCACGGCGCCGTATCGAACTCATCACTGCCGATGTTGAAGTGGGCACGATCTACGAGGGCAAGGTTGCCAAGCTGATGGATTTCGGAGCCTTTGTGACCATTCTACCCGGCAAGGACGGCTTGGTTCACATCTCCCAGATTTCTGAAGAGCGAGTACAGAAGGTCAGTGACAAGCTTTCAGAAGGGGACAAGGTGCGGGTTAAGGTGCTGGAAGTAGACAAGCAAGGCCGCATCCGCCTGAGTATGAAGGCGGTAGCAATGAACGAATGATTGGCCGAACGACCTAAAGTAATGGGGAAAAGGGGCTCTTAGCCCCTTTGTTTTGTCCAAGTACGATCCAATTTGCTAACCAACGGTTCGGATAAAAGTTAAACTAAAGATCTTAATAATCATTAAGATATAGCGTAAATATAGCGTTCTACAGCAGATAGTTCTAGTAACTATACTGATTTTAAACTGCTGATTAGCTAAAATAACGCCTGTCCCGCCGGAAACAATGATCCGAATCGGGCATAAAAACATAAACGGGGAGATGTTTATGGATTTTGCGGAGATCCTCGGATCCAGTACGGTACTCGAAAGTCCAGAAGAAGAACGTGAGAAGCTACAGCTCTATATTAACCTGAAACTCGCGTCTTCCGGGCAACCTACTTGTGTTCCGGAAGGGGCTGCGAAGTTCTTTGGCATTTCCAGCGATCTACTCAAGAGTTACCGGGAGAAGAATCGCCTGCTTTCTGACTATCACTGCTGGGTGGATCAACGCATCCAGGATTTCCTGATCGGTTATTTTGCAGACCTGGAGCTCAAATCGGTTCCGGCACTTCCTACCCAGACGTTTATCCTCGACCGTCCAAAGGTGGCCCGCGAACTGTCGATACCGATGGACGGGAACGAGTTTCATTCAGATATAGTCTCCAGCTATCGAGTAAAACAAGGCGTACTCCATAATCCGGCTAATGATAGACGGACGACCAAGGGTTCATTTCACATTACAGAAGGTGGATTGCCAATACCCGGGGATAAAAAGGCGGTACCTAAAATCACTTTTGCGCGCATGCTGGCGCACGCGCTAAAACCACCGGAAGAACTGCTTACTATTCCATTCACTGCAGAGTTACCCGAACCGGCCCGAATGTTCGTGTCGTTGCTACTGCGGCCAATCGTGTGTCCCGAAATTCCCGGCAGGGACGCAGAAAAAACCATGGAGATTCGTTTCTTTGCGCCGGGTAATTTGGTAAGTAACCTGGACTTCGTAGAAAGTATCTTTGGTAATGGCGGGAATCCCTATCTGGCGGAACACGATGCCTCACTGGATGTTGAACATTGGACCGGACATACCGGCTGCGTCATTCTCGCACCCCATTTGGTCGGCTTGACCAAGCAGGAGCTTGGACTTCCACATTGGGATGATGCGACACAGCGCCAACGCAAGGACGGGATGTGCTGGAAGGCGCCGGACGAGTACTACAACGATGGCGAAATATTCAAGATTACCGCGAGGGATGAGTCGGGCATCATTGTTACTCTATTAGCCGACAATTATTTTGGCTACTGTAAAAAAGAGGTTAAGACCCAAATCAGCTACGCTGCCAATCTCTTCGGATTAGCAGAGGAAGAACATGCCGGCGGGGCGCTGGCCTTTCCTCGCCGCAGTCATGGTGAAGAGTTTGGTGTGGACAGCCGGACCTATGAGCCAGGCTATTCCTTTGACGATATGATTGCGCGATATGGCGACGTAATGGATTTACAGCCGGAAGGCTATGGAATCGATAAGAAATATCCGGAAATCATCTATGTGCCGCAACGGCTGCGTATGGACCTGAACGCCCAGACTATAACCTGGAAAAAAGATGGTGAACTGAAAACGATTCGCCTGCAGCCTGGAAAGATCTACATGCAACCAAATGGCTACAAGGTTGAGATGAAGAAGCATCCCGGGGCTCCTTCCTGGCGTTTGGTAGGTACCAACCCCGAGGGTACCTTGTGCCACAAACCCTGTACCGTTTCGGGAGGTGGTAAGTCCGAGATTTCGAAGTCGCTCAA
>JAZFSS010000027.1:0-8999 GCA_036446275.1 Gammaproteobacteria bacterium
TGGCGAGCATGCAAACGTCCATCCATGGTCAGAAATACTGTTTCACCAGGATCCAGGTCACGAAGCAAATCAAAGCCTAATGCATTTAGTGCCACGCTTTCAGAGGCAAGGCTATATTCAGTCCCATGTTCCGTTTCCCGCTTACCCAATACCATGGGCCTGATACCATGGGGGTCGCGAAAACCGACGATGCCATAGCCCATAACCATTACCACCGCCGCGTAGGCACCCCGGCATCGCTGGTGAACACCTACCACCGCCTTGAAAATATCTTCCTGGTCGATGCGGAGCTTGCTCTTGCCCTGCAGTTCGTGGGCAAAAACGTTAAGCAGTATTTCAGAATCAGATTCTGTATTTATATGCCGCCGGTCCTCCCGGAACAGGTGATTTCTCAGATCCGCGGCATTGGTAAGGTTGCCATTATGGGCAAGGCTGAGTCCAAAAGGCGAGTTTACGTAAAAGGGCTGCGCTTCCGCGGAGCTTTCACTACCGGCAGTGGGATAACGCACATGACCAATGCCCATGTTGCCCTTAAGTCGCAACATGTGCTCAGTACGAAATACATCCCTAACCAAACCGTTGGCTTTACGCAGGAAGAAACGGCCCTCATCGCAGGTCATAATGCCCGCCGCATCCTGCCCGCGATGTTGCAGCACGGTAAGACCGTCATAAATGGCTTGGTTAACCGGACTTCGTCCTGTAATGCCAATAATGCCGCACATGATTGTTACCTGTGTTAAATACTGCTATTCATAATGAATGTTTTGAGCCACTTCCGCTGGCAAAAAGTCCTTCATCCAAAGCGCAAGCCCCTGAAAATGATTTAATAATTGGGCCTCTTGCCACCAGACGTCTTGCGGCAATGCCGTCAGGCCGGCCGATAACACCAATAGCGCGACCACCACGACACCACGGGCGAACCCGAACAACACCCCGATCACCCGATCGGTCCCGCTAAGGCCGGTCTTTTTCACCAATTTTGCAACAATACTATTAACAATAGCACCAGCAACCAGCACCACCACAAACAATGTTGCGAATGCCACCACCATGCGAGCGGACGTCACACCGATCCATGGCGCAAAATAATCCGAGAATGGTTGAAAGAACCTCAATGACACCCATAAAGCTACGATCCAAGTGATTAATGATAGCGCCTCCCGCATAAAACCACGCAACAGGCTCACCCCAACGGAGATTCCGATGACAGCGATGATGGCATAATCAGCCCAGTTCATGGAAATAAGCTACGCATCGGAGACTGATCAGGCATTCCTGCGTTGGGCGCAAAGTATTCACTTGGTTATTTTACCAAAGTGACGGCGGTTCGGGGTCGATTTGAGGGTGGCCCTCAGCAATGGACAAAGCCCAGATAAATTGTCATGGATACCGGGTTACGAGGCCATCCAACTTCATCTCCGCCGCAATGCGGTCCCGGATGGACTGAGCATCAGAGCGTTTTAGCTCCGGACCTACACGCACGCGGAACATGCTCCCAGGATGGGCGCTGAGCTGCTCCATAAACGTGGTATACCCCATTTCCCGCAGTCGATCCCTCAAGCGCACCGCATTTTCTTGCTCGTGGAAACTTGCCACTTGCACTACCCAGGCCTGCAAACCTTTGTCTACAGTGACCGGCCTGGGAGCCTGGCTCGCGCCCTGCTTGTCCTTGCCACGACCTGCGGGCTTGGCCACCTTGTGCTTGGTAGCAACCTTGTCATTCTCTTTGTTCTCGCGACCCGAAGACCGGGTGGTATCCAATACGATACGGCGGACCGGCTCGGAAGCGCCACGTTTGGGCAATTCCAGTGGTTTTATGTCCACCAACTCCGGTTTGGGGGCCTTCGGCAGCTTGGTACCCCAAGGGCCGAATTCTTCTTCCGGTCCTTCCAAAATAATGGGGATAAAAATGACCGCCAAGGCGACTAATACTGAGGCGCCTACCAATCTTTGCTTAATACGTTCTTCCACAGATCATTCCCACAGTTCAGAATACGACACAAGTTCTCTATGACTCCAAGCCTGGCAATCAGGTGCAGTGCAATTATAGAATGCTCTTGATAACTTCCGCCACCGTATTAAACGACCCACAGACCAATACGCGGTCCTCAGGTCCCGCATCGCTCAGCGCCTGATGGTAGGCCTGCAGTACCGTATCGAACAAACCAACCGGTTTTCCAGCAATCGTATCACCAAGCCGATGGGCCAATGTTTTTGCGCTAAGCCCTAATTCCACTGTCAAGCCCGCCAAGTACCATGCATCGACGGCACCGGCCAAAACGCGGCCCATGCCCTCCACATTTTTGGTTTCGAGCATGGCAAGTATCAGCCTGGTTTGACGGCGTGGCCTGGCGCTAAGGGCCTCTACCAGCGCTTGTGCTGCATCAGGATTATGGGCGACATCCAGGATGCGCTCGGGAGATTCCCCCAACACCTGCATGCGACCTGGCAAGAATGCCGTCGACAGGCCTTGTTCGATCACGGCACGGGAAACCGGGAACCGCTGGTTTAAACATTCCAGCACCATCAGCACCGCCGCTGCATTGGAAAGCTGGAAGGCACCTTCCAAAGCCGGTTTAGGCAAAGCCTCGAGCCGCTGCGTGCGGCTCCACCAAGACCATTGAGTACCTTTGTCAGCAAAATCAAAGGCCTCGCCGCGAGTCAGCCAGCGAGCCCCCAGGGACTGCGCCCTTTCAGGCACGCTGTCCGGGGGGCTTACGTCGGCACATACCGCCGGCCTGTTGGGCCGGAAGATTCCGGCCTTCTCCCTGCCGATACTGTTCCTTTCCGTACCCAGCCACTCTACATGATCAATGCCTATGGTCGTTACCAAGGCCACGTCCGCGTCCAGAATGTTTACAGCGTCCAAACGCCCGCCAAGCCCTGTCTCCAGTATCGCCAAATCCACTTCCTGGCGCGCGAAGATATCCAAGGCCGCAAGTGTGCCGAACTCGAAGTAGGAAAGCGTGATATTACCGCGGGCCTGATCGACCCGCTCAAAAGCGATACATAGTTCCTCATCAGAGACTTCCCGATCCTCGATTCGGATACGCTCGTTGTAACGCAACAAGTGGGGCGAAATATAACTACCCACTTTATATCCGCTTGCACCAAGCATTGCGGACAACAACGCCACACAGGATCCCTTGCCATTTGTCCCGGCGATGGTTACCACAGTATGGCGGGGGCAGTCTAATCCCATCACACGGGCCACTGAACGTACTCGCTCTAAACCAAGGTCAATCTTTTTCGGATGCAGGGTTTCCTGCCAGGAGAGCCACTGATCAAGATTAGGGAAACGCATGGAAGTTTGATCCCGGAGACAGGCTTCTAGGGACGGCATTCAATGCCGTCCTCGATTAGTAGCAATCAGGCGCTCTGCTGATGACAAAGGATCGCCAGGAAATCGGAGATGCGGTCACGCAGGTCGCGCCTATCTACAATCATATCGATTGCGCCATGTTCTAATAGGAATTCACTGCGCTGAAATCCTTCCGGCAGCGTTTCGCGCACGGTCTGCTCAATAACACGCGGGCCGGCAAAACCGATCAAGGCATTAGGCTCGGCAATCTGGATATCGCCCAACATGGCGAGGCTGGCGGATACTCCTCCCATAGTAGGGTCCGTGAGCACTGAAATATAGGGGACACCCGCTTCAGAAAGCTGTGCTAAGGCGGCACTGGTCTTTGCCATTTGCATCAGTGAAAACAACGCCTCCTGCATGCGCGCCCCACCGCTAGCCGAAAAACAGACCAGCGGTATGCGTTTCTCAAGGCAAATGTTCACGGCCCGTACGAACCGCTCTCCCACCACCGACCCCATGGAACCCCCCATGAAAGCAAACTCAAAGGCTGCTACAACCGTTGGCTTGTCTTTAAGCTTTCCTTCCACCACCACCAGAGCGTCCTTTTCTCCAGTTGCCTTCTGACTCTGGGTCAGTCTTTCCCGGTATTTTCTGCTATCGCGAAATTTGAGAATATCCACCGGCTCCAATTCGCCGCCGATTTCATCGAAGGAATCACTATCCAAGAATACTTCCAGACGCCGGCGCGCGCCGATACGCATATGGTGGTTGCATTTAGGGCATACTTCAAAGTTTCGCTCCAGTTCAGCGCGGTATAAAATTGCATCACAGGACGCACATTTACTCCACAAACCCTCCGGCACGGTACGCTTGCTACCCGCATCAGTCCGGATTCGCAACGGTAAAAGCTTCTCAAACCAACTCATAGTAATGTGCAGTTAGCGTTAATTCTCGAGCCCTTCCGGCATCCATCATTCTTGTTACCGGTTTCAGCCTATCCCTCACGGACACTTTTTTCCATCCCGGAATCCATAGCCTGCCTCAACTCTGACAGTAATGCGGCGACCTCAGGTGCAATTTTATCAGGGGCATCCGCCAATTCAGCCATTTTTTTTACCAGCACACTGCCCACCACCACGGCATCGGCCACTGCTGCCACCTGAGCCGCCGTTTGCGGGTCACGAACCCCAAAGCCAACACCCACTGGCAGGTCAGTGTGGCCACGAATCTGCTGCAGCTTTTCAGCCACTGCGCTCACATCCAATCGGTTAGCGCCGGTAACGCCCTTGAAGGACACATAGTAGAGAAATCCGCTGGCTACCTCGCAAATTTTACGAATCCGCGCATCGGTACTGGTGGGTGCGAGCAGAAAGATAGGGTCCACTTCGTGCCGGCGCAGTGCAGCAACCAAGTCTGCCGCCTCTTCCGGCGGCAAATCTACAGTAATCACGCCATCGACCCCTGCCTTTGCGGCATGCTCGGCAAACACTTCGTAACCCATGACTTCAATAGGATTTAGATAGCCCATTAATACAACAGGGGTATCCGTGTCCTCTCGGCGGAACTGCGTCACTAGCTCCAGCACGCCGTGAAGGGTCATATGATGGGCCAAAGCACGCTCGCACGCGGCTTGAATCACCGGACCATCTGCCATGGGATCGGAAAAAGGCACGCCTACTTCCATCAAATCCGCGCCGGCCGTTACTAAGGCATGCATCAGCGGAACCGTGACATCGGGTTCCGGATCACCCGCGGTGATGTAGGGAACCAAGGCCTTGCGGCCACGCTTGCCAAGGGTCTGGAAACACCCGCCGATCCGACTCATATCTGGATTCCGTCCCGCGTCGCGACGGTAGGGATGTCTTTGTCCCCACGCCCTGAAAGATTTACCAGTATTATTTGGTCGCTTGCCAGTCCCTGGGCTAGCTTTGCCGCGTAAGCCAATGCGTGGCTGGACTCCAGCGCCGGGATAATGCCCTCGGTAAGGGTTAAATCATGAAAAGCCTGTAGCGCCTCATCATCGTTTACCGCCACATACTCGGCACGCCCATTGTCCTTTAACCAGGCATGCTCCGGCCCTACGCCGGGATAATCCAAACCTGCGGAAATAGAGTGGGTCTCTATAATCTGGCCATCCGCATCTTCCATCAGATACGTCCGGTTCCCATGCAGTACGCCCGGTCTGCCCGCACATAAAGGCGCCGCATGGTGACCAGTGGCAAGTCCATCACCACCCGCCTCTACACCATAGAGTTTTACCTCGCGATCATTAAGAAACGGGTAGAACAAACCAATGGCATTGGAACCTCCGCCCACACAAGCTACCAAAGCGGCGGGTAAACACCCTGCCAACTCCAGTATCTGCGCCCGGGCTTCCCTACCGATTATCGTTTGAAAATCCCGCACCATGACCGGATAGGGGTGGGGCCCCGCCACGGTACCAATGATATAGAAGGTATCGTCTACGTTAGTTACCCAATCCCGCAAGGCCTCGTTCAGGGCGTCCTTCAAGGTGCGAGACCCGGATTCAACCGGCCGCACCTCGGCACCCAGCAGCTTCATCCGGTATACGTTGCTGGCCTGCCGCTGGATATCCTCGGTACCCATGTACACAACACATTGCATGCCAAAGCGGGCTGCAACCGTCGCAGTGGCAACCCCATGTTGTCCGGCGCCGGTTTCCGCAATGACGCGGGGTTTGCCCATGCGTTTCGCCAAGAGCGCCTGCCCAACGGTATTGTTAATCTTGTGCGCCCCGGTATGGTTCAAATCCTCCCGCTTGAGATAAATCTGGGCACCACCCAATCTTCGACTCCAGCGCTGCGCATGGTACAAGGGCGACGGGCGCCCTACGTAATGGCAAAGGTCGGCATCTAATTCCGCTTGAAAGTCCGGGTCCACGCGGCACCGTTCATAGACCTTGCGTAATTCCTCTAACGGCTCCATCAGGGTTTCGGCCACAAACCGCCCGCCAAAGCGCCCGAAATGTCCGTTTTTGTCCGGCAGTTTTAGAAACTCGTTTTCTAAATCAGCGCTCTGAGTCGACACTTCGTACACCTCGCATAAACGCCGCGATCTTGGCCGGGTCTTTGATGCCCTTAGACACTTCCACGCCACTACTCACATCAACCGCGTAGGGGCTCACCCGGCGCACGGCCTCAGCTACGTTGTCCGGATTTAATCCACCTGCAAGAATGATTGGTTTCGATACATCCGTGGGAATCTTATCCCAATCGAAAACCTGTCCGCTGCCACCCGGCAGGTCGGGATGATAGGCGTCGAGCAAGAAGCCTGTGGCATCAGGATACTGCTCCAAAACACCGGCAACATCGATGCCCGGTTCCATTGTGACGGCCTTTATATAAGGCCGTCCGTAGACGTTGCACTCGCCAAAAAATTCACTGCCGTGGAACTGAATCACATCCAGTGGCACAGAGTCCAATACTAATTTTATCCTTTCTGGTTCCTCGTCCACGAACAACCCAACCACAGTTACAAAAGGCGGCAGTGCCTGACAAATGAGCCGGGCTTGAGTTAAATCCACCGACCTTGGGCTCTCGGGATAAAACACCAGGCCGATGGCATCCGCACCAAGCAGCACGGCCTCTAACCCATCTTCAGGGCGGGTAATTCCACAAATTTTAATCCGCGTTCGCACCCTACCACCACTCAGTTAAAATAATTGATCCGTGAAAGAGTAACAGAATTCATCAGCGATGACTGGGCTGGTTGGTAGTGAGTCAGTTTCGATTACTGCGAAGAGAGGGGAGGAATACCCGACGCGTCGTAGGCGACGAGCGGAACAAGGATAGTGGAGCGAGACGCCTCCGATTCGCGCGTAACCATGGGCGAGACGGAAATAGGCGACCGTCCTGTGAACGGTCGCCCCGTCGCGCGGCTTCGCCACGGATGGCGAAGCCTGGATTGGCGCAGCGAAACAGGATAGTGAAGCAAGCCAAGTACAGCGAGATTAAGCGATGGGTATTCCTCCCCTCTCTTCGCAGTAATCGAAACTGACCCACTACCAACAAACGACCGGGGCGGCTCGCCCTTCGTGCAAGTTGCGGACCGGTGCGATCAGCTAGCTGTCCCATTACGGACAGCCGATTTATAGTCCCTGTAAAGCGCTATCATGTGGTGGAAAAGCTGTCCGGGCACTCCACCGCCTACTGGTATTTCGTCCAGGTTTATTACCGGCATGATCTCTTTATTGGAACTGGTAAGCCAAATTTCCACGGCGTCGCGCATTTGCTGCTCCGTAATATCGGCCTCGCGAAACGGAATCCCGTTCGCGACTGCCAGTTCCAGCACTAAGTCTCGAGTAACTCCAGGAAGTAAGCGAGGCCCTTTGGGCGGGGTTATCAATAACCCATCACGCACAATAAACAGGTTTGACGCGGCCCCTTCCGTTGCCCAACCGTCACGCAACAGGATCGCCTCGGCCGCTCCGGCCTCCAATGCTTGTTGCCGCAACAATACATTGGGCAGCAAAGTGATCGCCTTGATATTGCAGTGTTCCCAGCGTATGTCCTTCAGTGTGATAGCGTTTACACCGTTTTCCGTTGTTTGATTTGCCGGCTTGTTGGAAAGCGTACTCATGGCAAACACAGTGGGGTCAACCCCCTGGGGGAACCGGTGATCACGCTGCGTATCAACCCCACGGGTAACTTGAAGGTAGAGGGATTGATCCTCGCCCGGTCGTTGGTCCACCAGGGTTTGCAAGATTTTTGTCCATTCTTCATGGTTGAATGGATTATCAAGTCGGATCGCATACAAACTGTTATGCAACCGCTTTAGGTGCTGAGTAAGGCGAAATGGCCGCCCACCATATACCGGGATTACTTCGTATACTCCGTCGCCGAACAGAAAGCCGCGATCCATCACGGATACACAGGCATCTTCCTGGGGCACAAAGGAACCGTTAAGAAAGACTTTGGGCATCGTTTACGTGGCTAATCTGGATTTTGAGACGTGTATAAAAGCGAACGAATCCGCTTATTGTAGGTTGGGTTAGCCCGAAGGGCGTAAGCCAACAAATCGCCGCTGATTCTGTGAACCCCAATCGGAGCAATCCCTTCTCCCCCAGGGACTCTTTTTAGTACCCCCTTGAGGGGTGGAAGGCCAGGATGAGGGGGTAAATAAAACGATGAATTATCTATCATGATCCCCTCACCCCGACCCTCTCCCGGTGGGAGAGGGAGTTAACGGGACAACAGTGTATTGATATTGCTATTCGAAATAGAGTAATACCTCGTCTATAACGCGCTGCCAGAAGTTTCCTTCCGGGATGCCTTTCAGGGCAACCAGCCGTTGTCGGGACAAGGGCACATTATCCAGTGTCACCTGTGCCCAACCGATCTGCTGGCCCTTGTCTACCGGCGCAACAATCCTTTTATCGATCAGCATATTGGCATCCAGCTTATTATATGATCTCCTTGGCACCGTGACGTACAAGGAGTGCTCTAAACCTATCGGCAAGTTCTCGCTCGCGCCTTTCCAGACACGGGTTTCGGCTAGTGTGGTGCCTGCCGCGTGCAGCTCATAACTTTTGAAAAAACGAAATCCGTAGTTAAGCAGGGATTGACTTGCATCCGCACGGGCCTTTTTACTGTTGCTCCCGAGTACCACAGAGACAAGCCTCATGTCTTCCCGCTCTGCTGAGGTAACCAGGCAATACCCCGCCGAGTCAGTGTAG
>JAZFSS010000028.1:0-5113 GCA_036446275.1 Gammaproteobacteria bacterium
ATCCGTTTTTGGTGCTAGTGGCGGGGCTATTTTGCTGGTCGTTCTGCTCTGGGGCGAGCTTGCCAAGCCAACTCTTTTGGCCTGGCTCGGAACCGCGCTGGTTTTTCATTCCTTACTAGGGGTGCAATGGCTATTTTATAGGCGAGCGCCAATATCACTTGAAAATGTACCAAAGTGGGCTGGCTTGCTTACTAGCGCTGGATTGGTGATAGGGCTTATATGGGGAGCGGCAGGCTATTTTCTGTTTGTCCCGGAATCGTTACAACACCAGTTGTATCTGGTGATGATACTGTTCACAGGACTGATGGGATCCAGTGTAGGCACGGTGAGCCATCGGCCAACCATGCTTGCTGCAAGTATCCCTTTTCTGTTGCCGTTGATCATTCGGCTGGCATTAGAGGGCGACACTACGCATCTCGCTCTTGCCGGGGTCTCTTTAGTATATGCAATAACTGTTGGCATTTTCGCGCTTAATATTCATCGTAATTTGACAGAAACGCTGAATTTACGTTTTGAAAATGTTGATTTGGTTGCTGAGTTGACGGAGCGGTCAGAAGAGGCCGAACAGGCAAATCTTGCCAAATCCCGGTTTCTCGCCGCTGCCAGCCATGATTTAAGGCAACCACTCCATGCGCTTGGTCTATTTGTCGGCGCTTTAGATTCCCGAATCCAGGATCCAGAGAGTCGTGCCTTGGTTAAAAAAATACATTCCTCCGTGGATGCGCTTGATGGTTTGTTTAATGCCTTGCTTGACATATCCAAACTTGATGCCGGTGTGCTTACCGTAGATATTAAGGATTCCGCAATAAATCCGCTGCTAGCGAGAATGAAGGCAGATTACGGTCCTAGGGCAGAGGAAAAGGGGCTAACTCTGCGGATTGTTCCCTGTGATTCAGTGGTGCGTACAGATCCGGTTTTATTGGAACGTCTGGTTGGTAACTTTGTCTCCAACGCTATAAACAATACTCATACTGGAAGCGTGATGTTGGATTGTCGACGCCGAAACAATAATTTAATAATAGAAGTGCGCGATAGTGGCATTGGAATTCCTAAAGAACATATTCATGACATTTTCGAAGAGTTTTATCAAATCGGCAACCCGGAGCGAGATCGAAAGAAAGGACTTGGCTTGGGGCTCGCTATTGCGGACCGAATCAGTCGGTTATTGGAGCACAATATTGAAGTATCATCGGAGCCGGGTAAAGGTTCCGTGTTTACGGTAGAGGTTCCTGTCTCCACTACCCCTCTAAATGAACAGGCAACGGAGTTGTTCCAAGAGCCTTTAGGTTCGGATCTTACCGGAAAATTTGTGGTAGTCGTGGAAGACGACGCTTCAGTGTTAGAAGCAATGCAACTGCTTTTGGCAGATTGGGGGTGTCGGGTGCTAGCGGCAACATCATCTACTGAAGCGCTGACGGGCTTAGCACAGAGCGAGAATCTTCCAGATGTGATAATCGCTGATTATCGTTTGCCGGAAAGTGCGACTGGTGTGCAAGTAATTGATAACATCAGGATCGCTTTAAATGCAGATATTCCCGGTATCCTTATTACAGGCGATACGGCTCCAGACCGATTGATTGAAGCTGAGGCAAGTGGCTATCCTATGTTGCACAAACCGGTTCCTCCTGCCCGTTTACGCGCACTAGTCAGTTATATGCTGTCCTCTAAAGAGAATAACGCTTAGCTTAGTCTGTATCGCCTGAGTTGAACTTGGCCAGGTTCAGGACGCACGGCTAGAGACAGCCGGGGTCCTTCATATTTACACCGCCATCTTTAACTACCAGCAACTACATCGCGAGTCTTGTCCCCACAGCACTCGAACCGATTACCTTGCCGACGACTCGCTACAGCGAAGCACCAATTGGAATGTTTCTCCACCGCGGCCTCATAGATCGCCGCAAACGAATGTCAGGGACCGCACTAAGGTGCTCAGAAATTCACCAATACGGTGTTGTGCTTAGATACGGTTTCCGAAAAGTTGGCCTGTTTTAGATTGATAGTCGATTGCCTCGTCTTATTTCCTTTGCATGGTTTATAAAAATACGGCGGGTCCGCCGTCGTGGGCGGATCCGCCGTCGCCTCTCCTACTAAGCTGCCCAGGGCAGCAACACGATGTTGCCCTTCACCTCGTTATTTGCGATCTGCCGATGCGCTTCGGCGGCGCTGCGCAAGGGCAAGGTGTGGTCCAGCAGCGGCTTTATTTTGCCTTCCTGCACCAGCTTCAGACCAAATTCCATGTCGCTCTTGTCACTTGCCATCGATCCCTTCAGCTGCTTCTGCTCAAAGAAGAGACTGCGGATATCAAAGGTGACCTCTGGGCCAGCGGCGAACCCGAACGCAACGATGACGCCGGTTGCCTTAGTGGCCTGGATGCTCTTGGCTAGCACGTCGCCGCCTAGATTATCGATAACCACATCAACACCACGACCGTCGGTCCACTCCTTAATGCGTTCTACGAGATCTTCGCTACGGGTGTTGATCACCAAATCTGCGCCCAATGCCTTTGCGTATTCACCCTTGGCATCGTCACGCACTGTGGTGGCGACTTCCGCGCCCAAGGCCTTGGCAACCTGGATCTGCATGCTGCCGGAACCCGAGGCCCCGGCCTGAACCAGTACTTTGTAACCTGCCGTAACGCCGCCCACTTCTTTTACGGAACGTACTGCCGTAGCCAATACCACGGGCAGGGTTGCGACTTCCTCAGGCTTAAGGCCGGTTTCGTCCTTCAACAGGTAGCGCGCCGGAACTTCGATGTACTGCGCGTACGTTCCTGGGATGTGCAGACCGGGTAGAGCAAAGCTCGGTGCCTGGCTCGCCGGATAGATGTCGTAGTCCGCTTCGTTTAGGGGATATCCGGGCACGACAACCACCCGCTCTCCGATTTCAAAACCGGTCACGCCTTTACCGAGGCCAAATACCTCACCGGCCGCATCCGCCCCCAAGATATGTGGAAACGGCAGTTCCGGTACCACCGAACCCTCGCGCAGGTAGTGGTCGAGGCGGTTGACGCCGGCGGCCAGTACTTTGACTAAAACGTTTCCGTGTTTGGGTTTGGGGGTCGGGACATCTTCGTACTTAATGACATCGGTATCACCAAATTGATGAATGACGGCTGCTTTCATGGTTGTTTCCTCCAAAATGTACGGTTCATCGAAGTTCAGGTGGCCTGAACCATTGCTACAACTGAAGTTCACAATAGGTCCTGGAGGCCTTGTGATAAACAGGGTAATATGAGAAACATCTATGCAAAATACGCAAAGGTGAAAGATGGACAGCGTAGCCGGTATGCGCATTTTTGTGCGGGTGGTGGATGCCGGGAGTTTCTCCGCGGCAGGGCGTCAATTGAATGTGGCGCCATCGTCAGTGTCCCGGCAAATCAATGACTTGGAAGAAGACCTGGGCGTGCGTTTACTGCACCGCACTACCCGCCAACTAAGCCTGACAGAGGCAGGCCATCTCTACTACGAGCGCGCCGCGCGGGTCATCATGGCGGTAGATGAGGCAAGGCTTGCGGTATCCCAGCTTGGGACGGCCACGGGCATTTTGCGGGTTACGGTCCCCACGGGCATCGGTCGCGAACTGGTTGTTTCCGCGATTCCTGAATTCCTGAATCGCTATCCCGGCGTGCGCGTGGTGCTATCTATGACCGACCACGTTGTGAATATCGTGGAAAGCGAAATTGATGTGGCGATTCGTGTTGGGCAGTTGAGCGATTCCAGTCTTAAGGCCCGCAAGATAGGTGAGAGTCATCGAGTGGTCAGCGCAAGTCAGCAATACTTAAAGAAGGCCGGCACTCCTACCACACCGGCAGATCTGGAACACCATAATTGCCTCAATTGGCGGGAACATCCAGGTCATAGTGTTTGGAAGTTTCGGGACCGGGAGGGTCAATACGAGGCCCGTGTAACAGGCAACTTCTTTGCGCTTAGTGCCGATGCTCTGGTGGCAGCCGCCGTAGCGGGTCTAGGATTGGTTTTGCTGCCGGATTGGAATATCGGCCACGAATTAAGGCACAAACAATTAGAAGTGGTGTTATCCGATTATGACGCAGTCCCCAAGCTAAGCCCAATCTGGGCAGTGCATTCCCACCGGCGTCATGTGCCGCCCAAGATTCGTGTATTTATTGACTTTCTGGTGGAGCGCTTTAGAGACGTAACGTATTCGTAAGGGCCTTATCTATAACTCGCCAGACCCATACTCCCGTTCCAACTCAGCAGTTATTGCCGGTGGGCATGGTCAGCGTCAGGCTGACTGGGCCAATAACGGGCCATAGGAAAACATTAACCCATTGAATAATATGATTATTAGTTTGATTTGCGCCAAGCAAGCCAAATTTCCGCTTACGTTGGGCGTGCCGTGATTCTGGTATAGAAGTTGCAAGATTCAGTGTTGGTACTGTCTATAGGGAGTGTACGCCGGAACCAACCCGGTTGGCAGTGTCTTGCATAGGCAGGAAACGTAATGGGAATATCGGTGGTTAGGACGCCATGAAACAATCCGCTAGTTTGTCAACACATTCAAGCGTTGACTATTTTCTCGAGCAAAGCCCCGTAATCACCTATACCTGCCGGCCACGCGGGGATTTCGCGGTGACCTTTATCACCAATAATGTAAAAGACCGACTGGGTTACGAACCGGAAGAATTTCTCACTGATAGCAGTTTCTGGGTCGACCATATCTACCCTGACGACCGGGAACGAGTATTGGGCGAAATTACAGCGCTGTCGGAGAAAGACCGCTGTTTCCATGAATACCGCTTCCTGCACGCAGACGGCCAATACCGGTGGATCCGTGCTGAATTGCATATTGTCACAGACCAGTCCGGTAAGGCCGAAGAGATCGTCGGATATTGGACCGATATCACCGACAGCGTGCGTGCCCAACAAGAGCTTGTTGAACACAATGCGGAACTAAATGCAATCCTGGACTCGCTAATCGATGGTGTTATTACCGTCGGCGAGTATGGCGTCATCGAGTCTGTTAACCCCGCCGCCGAAATTCTGTCCGGCTATTTCAATGGAGAAGCCATCGGCAAGAACATTGGAGAGCTCATGCCGAATCTCTATCGTGATGAGCATGACACCGATGCTGAAGACAATAAGTCCGGTGGCAA
>JAZFSS010000029.1:0-5850 GCA_036446275.1 Gammaproteobacteria bacterium
GCATACGGATGGATACTCACGGCGATATGCGGGAGCATGAGCTTATCACTGCACCGCATGGGGTGTAACTCCTGCTCGTTTTTCGGCGTGCATGGGCACTGACTATCATCGCTTCAGGCAAAGACAATCCATGTGGTTGCAATATATTTGACCCCTTTCTCCAGCGCTACGCCACGATGTTCGTGGGTCCAGAAAGGCGGGAACAGCACCAGTTTCCCCTGTTCCGGCCTGATCCGTACCCCCTGGCGCAAAAATTCCGTTTCACCACCAGGCCCATCGACATCATTTAAATACCAGATAGCGACCAATTGGCGTTGGCTGAACTCATGACTGCCGCCATCGATGTGCCAGTGATAGTATTCTCCCGGTTTAGTTCTCTGAATCGCGTACCCCATATCTTTAAAAGGGCCCTTGAAGAAGGTGTACGTGTCCCGGAACTCCTTGATGGTGGCGGCCAAAGAGCGAAATAGCAGGGTATCCAGGTCTTTCCAGTGGGCCTTGCCGCTAGTGACCAGGTCCGTGGATTTCTTAATGCTTCGATCTTTAGAAACTAATTGACCGATTTGCCCTTCGTACTGTTCCTCCTCGTGTTCTTCAAAGCGGCGAATCATCTCGTTACAGACGTCACCGGGCAACGCCTTCAGCTTTTGAAAGATAAAGGTATGAGGCTTAACCTCTTTAAGGGTAACCGGCGGGGTTTGTTTAACATTGCTTTGGACCACTGATTGATCTTCCCCGTTCAGCTGGAGTGAGGTGCCAGGCCCCATTTATAACCGGCTTTCTTCGACCAACTCTTCAAGGTACGGGGTAATTCGCGCGCCATATTTTCTATGCAGTTGTAGCATCGCTTCTGCCACCGAGAGCCAGTGGGTTCGTCCATCAGCCGCGCAGGATCTTAGATTGTCTTGATCTCCGGTTTTTACCCAGTGGGTATATGCACGTTTCAGGGACGGACAGAGTTCCTTGCGCATCCCGTTTAAATTAGCGACGTACGAATGCAGTGCGGCATTATCAGCTCTCTCTAGCAGCCGCGGAAGTGTAGATAGCGCATCGGCCAAATGATCCCGCACGGCCCGCGCGATAATTTCAGCCTTAGACCGAGGCAGGGTGGATAGCAGTTCTTCCCACTCCGGCCCCAGGTGCTGGCCGGCCAGCACCTCGCCGATTTCATGATCCAATACCGTTTCCAGTTCCTTGTCAGTCATTTGTTCCAGCGCACGATCAAGATCCGCGTCAAAATCATAACAGGCGATCGCTCGTCCCATGGCGTTATCGAGTCTGTTCCAGCGCCATTCTTCCACTCTTTCCCATATCATCCTGCGTATCGATTCTCTGCGGATAAATACCGATTGACCCAAGGTCATGGCAGGAGGAGACGTTAGGTCCCGTGCATATTCGTCTGCACAGATCAAAACGGTGTAGTCGCCATGGAGTTCCTGTCGTTGCAGCTTGCCGAGAAAGAAATGAGGCTTGAACTTCTGCCCGAAACCCCCGCTGTAAACTAAACCCTGAGGGATGAGAGTTTGATTGATGGCATCAGTGTCAAAGGGATCAAAAAAATCTCCATTGATCGGTACCTGGGTAAAATTTTCTTTTTCCAGGCCATTCCAAAGTTGTTCTCTCTCTTTTAACCAATTACCTACTTTGTCTTGTGGCAGTGTGTCATTAAACTTGTACCCGTTTTCCCAGCGAAAATATTCCCGCATCTTGAGCAGGTAAATACAAAGCGTATAGTCGCCAGCGTGGCGAGCATCGGAGATGTGACAGTTCTTTTGGACTGCTGTTTGCAGGTCAGTGCCTATAAGGCTTGGCATCGGCTTCAATTGTTACGATTGGCCCTTGTCGTGCGGGAACCAGAACTGATAAGTACCAGAATTTCATGCTAGCATGATAATTTGCGGCTTGCCATAAAGGGATTGAGGCGATCGTCGGCAGGAATAACTGAGATACGTTATGGGTATTAGGGTTAAGAGCCGTTGGAATCTAAAGGACAAGAAACACACCTGGGAAGAAATTGGTGGAGCCATCGCTTTTACTATTTGGCGTGTTGCGGGACAGGGCGTTCTAAATTTGGAGAACGAAGGGTTCCAGACCGACAACCAGTTTCAGCGTCTGGGAGTGATGTCCGAATTTATGGCGATGCTAGTCCATATCGCAGACCGCCTTACCCACAAAAAAAACAGCGATGAAGACCGGCAAAAACTTATTCTAGCAATCGCCCAGCGCCTTGCGGATACCTATCAGGATAATATGACCGATGTGGCGGGTGAGGGAGATTACCGCAAGCCCTTTATTGACAAACTTAATAGCCGAATGACCGACTACGCAGAGTTTGTTTTCGAAGATGGCGAGCCGGGTTATGCCATGCGCCGCTATTTCGGACAACAGGTAACGGAGACCATGGGCCCTAAGGATAAGAAGTGGATTTCAGACCAGGTAATGGAAATTGAAGTACCCGAGGCCATGAAGGGTTTGAAAAAGGCACTAGGAGGCCTGGTCGAGCCTTCCAAGGTGGAGGACGAATTACTGGACGAGCTGCGTAAAAAGGCGCCGGAGGATTATTAGAATAAGCAGATAACAGGATACAGATAACAGGGCACAGTTATGGTGTACGCTTGCGCGTACAACTAATCAGAAAATCCAATATTTGCAGTGTGTGCAAAATACACTCAATTACTGTTCCCTGTTATCTGCTTGCCTACTTTTTTACCCAGGACGAGAATCCGTCAGTTTTCCCGGCAGCACCATCTTCATAGCCTGCGTTATAGGCGTCGTTCAGACGTTGTTCTTCCCGCTTGGGGTTGTGTAGATGGGCGCACTGCCAGCCCAGCACATATTCCGGATCGGTGTCCGCCTTTTCCATTTTATCCACGGTGTCATAATAACTTTGGTTCATGATTACCTCCGATACTCGGTTAAATCCATAACCCATTGATAGAATACAAGGTCATGTCCATTCCCATACATATCCCAATGGAGAGACAACGGACCGGATAGAGAGAGCCTGAGCGCGGCCCCCGGACCTGTATGATTATTCCAACGAGGATATACGCCTCAAGGGCACTATGCGGTAACATACTGTATTTACAGCCTTCTTAACATGGTGCCACGGTTGGCCGGGCTGCCAAAGACTGAGAGGTAACCGATGTCAGACGAACAAGAGATCGCTATTGTCAGCGCGATCGCTGCCTTCGAGTCCAGGCAATTTGCCCGCGCCATGCAGCTTTTTTCACCCTTTGCGGAGCAGGGGGATGCCGAGGCACAGCAGCGCGTTGCCATTATGTGGCAGAACGGTTTGGGAGTGGTTAAAAATGACAAGCTCGCCGAAAAATATATGCGGGCGGCCGCTGAGCAAGGTCATGCGCTGGCGCAACACGGACTCGGATTCATGTACCTGGAAGGTGAGTGCGTAGCAAATGATCCTGAGCAGGCAGTGGCTTGGTTCCGGAAGGCTGCTGAGCAAGGCTTGGCGGGTTCGCAAACGACGCTGGCTATGATGTATGAGGAAGGAAACGGAGTGGCAAAGGATTTGGAGGAGGCAAAAAAATGGTATCGCATGGCGGGATTCGAGAAGTGAGGAAATTGTAGGTCGGGTTCACCCTTCGAATACAAGAGCGTAGCGTAACCCGACGAATTGCCGGCCCCATGTAATGTCTTATGGAACTCTCTCACGAAGATGCGTTCAGGCTAAATATCATGTTGGCCAACGATGTGAAGGCCGTACGCATCAACGAATCCACAATGACGGTGTATGGGCTGTCCCATGCAGGGGAGTCGGTTATTCGGCTGAATCCAACTTGTAAAGATGATAAGTATTTACGTCGAGTGCGTGAGCTGCTTTCCAGTCATGTACTCGGTTCGCCGGGAGGCTACCCCGTCTATTTGAAGCGGTGGAGCCGCATGGGACAGGCGCGCAGAGAAAGCCTCGAGCGGCTGCTGTTGTTGGGTGAACCCGAGGCAGTGGTTGCAGTGGTACACGCGTCCGGGTTGACAGGAGAGTTGGCCCGGCGTGCCTGGTGGTCCGCGCCGGACGCGGAAAGTGCACGATGCATGTTGACCAGGAAAAATATCGTAGCAGACCCATTTAGTAAGGAGCTGGCGGAGTTCCTGGTGGAGTTTCTGCCTTTTGAAGAAAATCCAGAGGCGATGATGGAGTCTGTGCGGCTGGTGCTGCAACCGGGACTGATAAGCAACGAAGTGC
This sequence comes from Gammaproteobacteria bacterium, assembly GCA_036446275.1. GTDB lineage: Bacteria > Pseudomonadota > Gammaproteobacteria > JAZFSS01 > JAZFSS01 > JAZFSS01. Next base: position 4,202 of record JAZFSS010000029.1, read on the forward strand.
GGCAACGCTTATGGAAACAGGCCAAGGTCAAGAACAGCTACTACATCGGATTCTTGCAAACTACTCCTGACGAGTTGCCTGATCCGCTGCCTCCCCATCATCAATGGAAGTCAGTCAGCGCTCGGTTGCAAGCGCTGACTGATGCCGGTAATCCTTTTGCAGTGCAGTTATGCCGCTGTCTTTCCGCGCAGGGACAGAGGTTTCTGAAAGTTAGTAAAAAAGTATTGAGCAAGCCGGCGAATCAGGAGGTAATGGTGCGGTTGCTGGATGCGATAGGCGCATACTTCTCGACAGTATGCTTCGCAGAGATTAGAAGTCATGACGTAGAGCAACTTGTAGTGAATGCAAAGGCCCTTTGTGACCGAAAAAAAGTGTCAAACTTGAGCGGATATAGCCAGCTAGAGGAGGTTATCGCCTGTGCTGGGGAGTTCGTTCCAATAGTAAGCGCAATGCTGGCACTGGCAGCTATAACTGAAGCAGTGGTAACGCCTATTTTTGCGCGTACTAACGCAATTGGGACCGTAATGCGGCGCAGACTGAAGCCTGTAACGGTGCCGTTGTTGGAATTGATCACACGACTGCAGAGTGATCTGCAATAGGGTTTCTATACCGGTAAGCGATGAAAAAGGTACTTATGTATACCATGGACCGGTGTCCCTACTGCCATCGGGCTGAGCAACTATTACGGGCAAAAGGAGCCTGCCTTGAGAAGCTTTCTGTGGAGCATGCGCCGGAGCTTTATAAAGAAATGGTGCGTATCTCCGGGCAACTTACCGTACCGCAAATCTTTGTTGGAGACATCTACGTTGGAGCTTACGATGACCTGGCTGAACTTGAAACGGAAGGGAAACTGGATGAACTGCTTGCCGACATATAAAGATTTACCGGCCCGGGAGGATAGTAGTTGTGCCGGTCCGATACGTTGCCGTTACCAAGGCGGAACAAAGTAGTCCGACATCAGTAGTAATTAGCATGGATTATCTGCCTATTTTTCTTAACATCAAGGGCCAGCCGTGTCTTGTGGTAGGTGGGGGGGCCGTCGCGGCACGCAAGGTACGCCTGCTTTTGCAGGCCGGCGGCAGTGTTAGCGTGGTAGCGTCGGCCCTTTGTCCGGAGCTCGCTGCACTTAGCGCGGAAAAATCGATTCAACACATTGAGCGGGACTTCGAAGCACAGGACTTGCGCAAACAGGTGCTGGTAATCGCGGCCACCGATGAGCTTGACATTAACAGCCGGGTATCAAAATTGGCGAAGCGGCAGCGGATTCCTGTCAATGTAGTGGACCAGCCTGATCTGTGCAGTTTTATTACACCTTCGATTATCGACCGTTCGCCTGTTCAGGTTGCGATTTCAACAGGCGGCGCCTCGCCTGTGCTGGCTCGCTTGTTGCGGACCCACCTGGAACCCTACATCCCGTCGGCATATGGCCGGCTTGCCTCACTAGTGGATGAATTCCGGGATCAAGTGAAGCGGCAATTTACCAATGTCACTCAACGGCGTTACTTTTGGGAACGGGTTCTCCAGGGTTCAGTGGCGGAGTTATTATTCGCCGGTCGCGAAGACGCTGCGCGCAAGGCATTGGAAAAGGCGGTTAATGAAGCCGATGAGATTCCGGAAGTTGCCGGCGAAGTTTATCTGGTTGGGGCCGG